>DYNA01000013.1 GCA_020721325.1 Paludibacter propionicigenes | reverse complement strand
TTATTGTTTTATTGCTAAAATTTTTTTTTATTTAATATTTTTATCCAAAGTCTAATATTATTTAAAAATTGAAGTTTTATTTTTTTGTATTACAAAAGCACCAATATTTTAAAGAGCCGTTTTCAAATGATAATTTATTAACGCTTCTATGGGTTTTTCTAAAATAGAATTTATTGTAAGACCTTTATTATTAGCTACTTCATTTAAAATAGCTTTAAAATAAAAAGCTATTGAACCAATGAACCCGATTTTATATTCTTCGAAATTTTTATATTTCATAATATTACTTTCAAAAAAGTCGAGAAAACTATCGTATAAAAATTTTATAATATATTCATTTTCAATATTTTGAAAAAGAAATGGACAAAATGAAGCTAAATATCGATTGGGATTTTTTTCCTTATAAACTGCATTTTGTACCGAAACTTGTATTGGATTATATTGTTTTTCAAATGCTTGAGCTAAATCAGTTGGCAATTTTCGCTTAAAATAATGATTTATTAATTTACGTCCTAAATACGCGCCACTTCCCTCATCTCCAAGTATATAGCCCAAAGTTGGCACTTTGTCTAAAATACTTCCATTTACATACAAACATGAATTTGCACCCGTACCAAGAATGCAGGCAATACCCGAATCATTGCCAAATAAAGCACGCGTTGCGCCTAACATGTCATCATTTGCATCAATTTTGGCAGCTTTAAACAGTTTATTTAGAGCAGTTTCAATAACAGCCGAATTAATATTTTTTATACAACCGGCTCCGTAAAAATATACGGCTTCCACTTTTTCTTTCTCAAAAATTGAAAATTCATTTTCCAAAATTGAATAAATACTTTCAGAAGTATGGAAAAATGGATTCATTCCTTCGGTTTTAAACTCTCTAATTACTTTATTATCAGACAGTAAAACCCAATCCGTTTTAGTAGAACCACTATCGGCAATTAATTTCATTTTTTTTATAATAGTTAATAATAAAATTATTTTGTATATTTAGTTTTTTAATTTTTTTCATTCACAAAAATAAAAAAAAAATGTAATATATAATATGTATTACAAATTTTTTTTTTATTTTTGAACTCAAAATTTTTGTATTTTTATTCAAAGTAATGAAATAAATAAATAATTAATTAATTTTTAGATATTTATACATATATTTATTCAATTTAATAATTTTTTTTATATAAAAATAAAACCTTAATCTTTAAAAAAAACAAAAAATATGGCAAAATTAATCAGTGTTTTTATCGTAAATCAAAACGAAAACGAGTTAAAGAATACAATTGCCGAATTTGAAAATAGCAAATTAGTGCAATTTATTTTTGTAAATTCTGAAATAAAAATAGATGATTTTTCGGAAAAAGTACAAAAAATTGAACTTTCTGATTTTAATCATTCTTCTAATTTACAAAAAATTTCTAAAAAAGCAAAAACGGACTATATTTTATTGGTAAAAAGTGAAAATGCCGTAAAATTAGGACAATTCGCTTTAGAACGCTACATTTCAGTAGCTAAAGATACAAAGGCTAAAATGATTTATTCGGATTATTCGGAAATTAAAAACGGTTTAAAAAAGAAACATTTTCTGATAGACTGCCAAAAAGGCAGTTTACGAGACGATTTTAATTTTGGAAGTTTGCTTTTTTTCGATACCAAAGCATTTAATAAAGCTGCTAAAAGTATCAGAAAGAGCTTTAAATTTGCCGGTTTGTATGCTTTGCGATTGAAGTTAATGGAAAAAAACTTGCTATTTCGTATTCCCGAAATACTTTATACTCTCGGTGAAAATGACGATAGAAAGTCGGGGCAAAAAATCTTTGATTATGTGGACCCTAAAAATAGAGATGTACAAATTGAAATGGAAATAGCGGCAACTCAACATTTAAAAAGTATTAACGGATTTTTGAAACCTAATTTTAAAAAAGTTAAATTTAAGAAAAATGAATTTGAAAATGAAGCTTCTGTTGTAATTCCTGTTTTTAATCGCGAAAAAACAATAAAAGACGCCATTGAATCGGTTTTAAACCAAAAAACGAACTTTAAATTCAATTTAATCGTTGTAAATAATCATTCAACGGATAAAACCGGTGAAATAATCTCTCAATTGCAAGCGAATGAGGATAGATTAATTCACTTAGTGCCAACTCGAACCGATTTATTGATTGGTGGTTGTTGGAATGAAGCGGTTCATAACGAAAATTGTGGTCGATTTGCTATTCAGCTTGATAGCGATGATATTTACAAAGATGAAACGACTTTGCAGCAAATTGTTGATACGTTTCATAAAGAAAAGTGTGCGATGGTTGTTGCTTCTTACGAACTTGTTGATTTTAAACTAAATAGTATTCCTCCCGGACTCATTGACCACAAAGAATGGACTGATGACAACGGACGCAATAACGCGTTAAGAATTAACGGATTAGGTGCGCCACGAGCTTTTTATACTCCCATTTTGCGAAAGCTAAATATTCCAAACGTAAGCTATGGCGAAGATTATGCAGTGGGTTTAGCTATTTCGCGTCATTACCGCATTGGGCGCATATACAATAGTGTTTACTTGTGTCGTAGATGGGACGATAATTCAGATGCAGACCTTGATATTTCAGTGATGAATGCCCACAATACTTACAAAGACCGTATTCGTACCATTGAATTAATGGCGCGAATTGAGTTAAATTCTAAATAAATTTTTTATTAAAATAGCTAAATGAAGTATAGAAAAAATCATCGTTTAGCTATTTTATCTTATTTTTTTTTTTATATTTTTTTAAAAAATATAGTTAAATATCATTAATGTACAAATAATAATTTTTGTAAAATACCTTATAATTTTATTATTTTATAAAAAGAATTAATCAATGAAAACTTATTTAGAGTTAGCCAATAAATTAATTGAAAATCAAGTAAAAAATTGGAAATTAGCGCAAAAAAATTATGCCGATTTAAGTAAAATTCAAGTAAAAGAAATCTCTTTTGGTAAGTTTACTATAAAAATACAATTTAATCCTGCACGTATTGTTTCTTCTTCGGCAAAGGTTGATAAACAGTCGATTGAAAAGCGTGCCTGCTTTTTATGCGTAGAAAATCGTCCCATTGAACAAGAATCAATAGCTATTCTAAATCAATATTTTTTATTAATAAATCCATTTCCAATTTTTCCAAAACATTTAACGATAGTAAGTACTCAACATATTGATCAACAGATAAAAAACAATATTGAAAGCATGCTCCAACTATCGCTCATGCTGGAGGGTTTTACAATTTTTTATAACGGGCCCAAAAGTGGTGCATCAGCACCCGACCATTTCCATTTTCAAGCAGGAAATACCGGTTTTATGCCCTTAGACAATGAATTGAAGTATTTAATAAAGGATTTTGGCAGTCTAATTATAGAAAATGAAACAAATATTTGGGCTGTAGAAGATGGATTGAGAAAAATGATTGTTTTTGAAGGTCAAAATGCAATTGAAATAGCGAATAATTTTAATTTTGCGTATAAAATCCTCCAAGAAGTCATGTCAAATGGTGAAGAACCACCTATGAACTTGCTTTGTAATTATCAAAAAGGACGTTTTTCAATGGTATTGTTTTTACGTGGCGCGCATCGTCCATGGCAATATTTTGCAGAGGGCGAGCAAAATATTTTATTAAGTCCTGCTTCAGTTGATTTTGGAGGTACTTTAATTACTCCTCTTGAAAAAGATTTTAACAAATTAAACAAAGAAGTAATTATTGATATTTTTAGACAAACTTCGGTAAAAGGCGAAGTTTTTAGAGATATAATTAATAAAATAAAACAGTTAAAATAGAAGCAAATTATATTACATAAAATTATGAAAAATGATGTATTAGTTGAAACATATAAAGAAGAAGATTTTACGGAAATTTTGAATTTATTCAATGAAAATTGCGAATTTGATTATTTTACCGAAGAACTTTTGAGAAACAAATTGCATGAAGACCCTCGCTGGAATCCACAGATTACACTTGTAACCAAAATTTCTGGTCAGGTTGTAGGTTTTATGCAAGCCGTTGAGCAAACCATAAGATGTGTAAAATACGGATTTATTAAATTAGTGGTTGTAAAAAGTGAATTTAGAAGGCATAAAATCGCAGAAAAAATGTATTTAATTTTGGAAAACTATTTCCGTATAAATTTTGTTGAAATTGTCCGGTTTTGTGATACTCCATTAAATTACTATACGCCGGGAATTGACCCTCGATATACTGCGGGAATTTGTTTTGCTTTAAAAATGGGCTTTGAAAAATTTGATGATTCGCTAAATATGACAGTCGATTTAGAACAAAATTTTAACGTTTCTAACGAAATTAAACTGTTAAAAAGCTCTAATATTGAGATACTTAGAGCAAATAATTCAGATAAAGAAGAACTCCTCGAATTTGCAAAAGAAGAATGGGAACTTTGGCAACATGAAATCAATGAAGCTTATAAAAATGAGCCGCCGGCAGTTCACATTGCTAAACTGAATGGTGAGATAAAAGCTTTTTCGCTGCATAGTGCCAATAATAAAGGCTTAGCGTGGTTTGGACCTATGGGAACTCATCGCGATTTGAGAGGTAAAGGAATTGGAAATATTTTGTTAAAGCTCTGTTTACAAGACCTTAAAGAGCGGAATTACAAAACGGCTACCATTCCTTGGGTTGCTCCGATAGCTTTTTATTCACATTATGTAAATGCCTCAATTACAAGAGTATTTTGGCGTTACAAAAAAAAATTAATAAAGTAAACTACAATTGTAAACATTATTTACAAAAATTCAAAACTTTTTATTAAAAAAAAATTTTACTATGTCAGAAAAAAGAGTAAATCCTTGGAAATGGGTGCCTTCGCTCTACTTTGCCGAAGGTATTCCATACATTATTGTTATGACACTTTCGGTTATAATGTACAAACGATTGGGCATTTCTAATACAGATATTGCCTTATATACCAGTTGGTTATATCTTCCATGGGTCATAAAACCACTTTGGAGTCCGATGGTCGATATTTTGAAAACTAAGCGTTATTGGATAGTTTTAATGCAACTTTTTATTGGTGCTGGTTTGGCTGGAGTAGCCTTTACCGTTCCGACTACTTTATTTTTTCAATCGACTTTGGCTTTCTTTTGGCTTTTAGCTTTTAGTTCGGCTACACACGATATAGCCGCTGATGGATTTTATATGCTTGGGCTAAATACCAATGAGCAAACATTTTACGTTGGTATCCGAAGCACCTTTTATCGTTTTGCCATGCTTACGGGGCAAGGTATTATAGTTATTTTAGCTGGTTATTTTGAAACGACTACCGGTTTAGAACCTGTTGAAATTCAAATAAATACAAATCCTAAAATTGAAACAATCCAAAATTTTATTATTCCTGATGATACACTTGTAAACAATGAAAATGAAGATTTAAAAATAATAAGCGTACAAACTCTAAACATAAGTACACAAAATATTGAAAAGCAAAAATTTGATTCTATTTTACAAATTATTAAAGCTAAAAATATTGAAAATCAATTTTATACGGCTGAAAAACCTTTAGAAAAGAAACCCGGTTGGTGGCAAAAAAATGTTTCGGAAAAATTAAAACTAACCCTAAAAGAAAAATTTAATAAAAGTCCTATCAAAATCGGAAATAACGTTGGTAATATTGGAATAATAAGTTTTAAGCTAAATAGGAAAATTACTGAGGATAAAGAGATTATACTAAATTTTGGTCAAAAATCGGGCGATAAAACCATCAACTTAGTAGAAGGAACACGTTTTGTTTTTAATCAAAAAAATCATGAGAAAACCGCTTATGCAATAATTCAACTTGATGCAAAGCTTACAAAAGTAAATTCGGCGGTTTTTATAGCAAGGTCTGGAAATATAAAATTAGCATGGACAATAGCATTTAGTGTTTTAGCAGTTTTATTTGTGTTATTCTTTGTATATCATAAGTTTATGTTACCCTATCCGGTAAGTGATGTATCACAAGTTCGTACAACCGGTAAAACAATTTTGTCCGAATTTTTTGAAACTTTTGCTTTATTTTTTCGCAAGAAAAATATCTGGTTAATTATGGCAGTATTGTTATTGTATCGTTTAGGAGAATCGCAAATTGTCAAAATGTCAGCACCATTTCTTATCGATTCGCGCGAGTCTGGCGGTTTAGGACTAACAACCGGCGATTTAGGTTTGATTTATGGTACAATAGGAATGATTTCTTTAACAATAGGAGGCATTTTAGGTGGTGTCTTGGCAGCTCGAAACGGGCTAAAATATTGGCTTTGGTGGATGGTTATTATTATGAATGTTCCACATTTGGCTTATATTTATTTATCATTTTTTATGCCCGAATCTCTTTTATTGATTGGCTTATCGGTTGCAGTTGAGCAATTTGGATATGGTTTTGGGTTTACGGCATATATGCTTTACATGATTTACATTTCGCAAGGTAAATATAAAACCGCTCACTTTGCTATTGCTACCGGATTTATGGCTCTTGGCATGATGCTTCCGGGTATGGTAAGTGGCTGGTTACAAGAGATTATTGGATATAAAAATTTCTTTGCTTGGGTTATGATTTGTTCTTTTCCAATTTTCTTTGTGGTACCTTTTATGAAAGTTGACCCTAAATTTGGCATTAGTGATAAGAATGAAACCGATAAAAAAGAATAAAATTTTATAATCTTTTTTTTTTAAATAATTGATAAAACCGAATTAATTTTTTAGTTCGGTTTTTTTTTATTTTTTATTTTCATAATTTTGAAAAATAATTTAACTTGCATTAAAAATAATAGTTATTCTTTTTTGAAATAAAAAAATTATGGAAAAAACAGAACTTGGAATTGGCTCGCGTGTGCGGCACAAAGAATATGGAAATGGTGTTGTAATTCAATCTAAATCAGATAATTACATGATTACTTTTATCGATTTTGGACAACGAAATATTTCTAAAATGTATGAAGGTTTAGAAATTATTGACCTTATTGAACCTTCGGAAGATTTGGTAAGTTTAGAACAAATTGAGTACATGATTATCAACATTTTGCGTAAATTTTCCGATATACAGGAAACCGTTACGATAGCGGATAAGTGGAAAAACGGGAAAATTATATTTGAACCGACTGACAAAGATTTAAAAGGTTACGAAATGCCAATGGACACTTTTTTCCACAAAATTGTGATGGTACGTGACCGCTTGAGAGTTATGGAACAACGTATTAATAGCAACGATAAGCTTGACGATGACGATAAAATTGATTTGCAACAATATATTACTCGAATTTATGGTAGTTTAACTTCGTTTAATGTGCTGTTTAAGAACAAATTAGATAATTTTGTTGGAGAAAAGACAAAATAAATTGTTAAATTGTTAAATTGTTAAAAAATTAAGCATATATTGGATATCATAAAAAAATTAAAACAATTAAATAGTATAAGTTTTTTTAAATTTGTCATTTAATAATATAATAATTTAACAATTTAACAATCTAATTTATTCAATTTTTTGCGAAAGCAAATTGATTTCTAAAATAGGCGAAATGCCTTCGTATAAAATGTGAAAAGCGGCATTGCAGATTGGAAGTTCGATGTTGTATTTTTCGTTAATCTCTTTAATACAGCGTGTTGCATAATAACCTTCGGCTATCATGTTCATTTCGAGTTGAGCCGATTTTACGGAGTAGCCTTTTCCTATCATGTTTCCGAAAGTCCGGTTTCGCGAAAATTGCGAGTAAGCCGTTACTAATAAATCGCCTAAATAGACCGAATTATTTATATTTCTGGGTTGATTATCAACCGCTTCGAGAAAGCTGTTCATTTCTTGTATAGCTCTGGAAATCAGTGCAGCCTGAAAATTATCGCCGTAACCTATTCCGTGCGCAATACCCGACATAAGGGCATAAATATTTTTCATTACTGCACCATATTCAATTCCGAAAATGTCGGTGGAAACGGAAGTGCGAATGTAACGTGTTTCGATTAAACTTGCAATTAAACGGGCATTTTCTATGTTTTTGGAAGCTATTGTTAGGTAACTCAAGCGTTCCAGAGCTACTTCTTCGGCGTGGCATGGACCCGAGAGAACGCCAACATTTTTAGGCGAAAGCCCATATTTTTCGATAAAAAATTCCCCAACTATCAAATTGTCGTTGGGTATTATACCTTTAATAGCCGAAATAATCAATTTTTTTTTGATGTTTTCGGTTAATTTTTCAAGTGCTTTTTTCAAAAAAGCTGCTGGAATTGCAAAAATTAAAATTTCTGACTCTCGAACGGCTTCGTCGATGGAATTTGTTAAAGCAAGTCGCGAAATGTCAAGAGTAGCCGAACTGATGTATTTGGGATTGTGTTTGTGTTTTAATATATGATTAATATTCTCATTACTACGCATATACCAGTAAATTTTCGACTTTGGTCGAGCATTGTCTAAAACCATTTTAATAATGGCTGTTGCCCAACTGCCTCCCCCAATAACGGCTATTTTATGTCTTTTTTCAAAAAAATTACTTAGTGAAATTTCCATCAGATTTTATTTTTCGTAAATAGTTTTGTTAATTTTTTTTTTTTTAGAAAAGCTAAATTAAGAAAAAAATTAAATACGAAAAATATTCTTTTATATCAATAAAAAAAACGGTTTTTTATACGGTTTTTAATATTCTGGAAAAGATATTTTTTTATCCGAATCTTTTGTCAATGTTGTTTTTGTAACACGCTCATTATCATCATAATCGAGGTAAGTAATACACAATAACATTACTGAGTAAAAAGTTTCAAGCATATTGTTTAAATTTTTATTAAAACTCGGATTTAATTCTTCTAAAGCGGTGTTCATTTTTTTATACCAATTGGTCATGTGCAATAAAACTTCGTAAATTGAATCGGGAAGTTCGGTTGTTGAATGAAACGTTCGCATCAAATTTGCCAACGAACGGCTTGTTTTGAGGTGTTTCATTTGCAAATACAGTCTTATTTGCTCTGTAAACATCTCAAAAGTTAGTTCATATTTGCGAATTTGATATTTCATAATTCTATCGGCATGAAGCGTTTTTACTGCATAAAACTCATCGGATAACGATAAGTCAAAATTTTCAACAGCTATCAACAAATCATTGTATTTTTTTCTGTAGTTTTCGTAAAATTCCATTAGACTTTAAATTTCAGGATTTGTAAATATTTTGTTATTTAGAATGCTTATAAATTTCATTTTGTTTTATTTTTTTTGTTTAAAATTTTTTTTACCAAAAAAAAATAGCAAAAAAAAGATTTTATTTTTTATTATAATTTTAATTTTAATTTTTTTTCTAAAAGTTTTGATTTAGAGTTTTTTACGGAAAAAAATACATATAAAACCCGAAACAAATTAAGGAAATATTTGGCTTTCAATTAATTGTAATTAGAAGTTAATAAACTAATAATTAGAATTATAATGCAAATATTGTTAATTTATTTCGGGTATAAACTTAAAAAGTATTTCTGTATTATGCAAATATTATACTTAGGAAATCCAAATTTTAACATTTTCTAAACTGGGATTTTGTAATCCCAGTTTATTTTTTTTGTTGAATCCACAAACTTCTTGATGTATTTTGGTATCTCTGCTTTGTTTTATGTCATTGACGGTTTTGTAGCCCAATTTTTGCAAAACTTCTACCCATTCTCTTGGTATTCCGGCATTTACAAAATCTTCTATAGCATCGGATTTGGCTTTTTTAATGGGTTTCATTTGCGGGAAAAAAAGGACTTCTTGAATGGAAACATTGCCCGTTAAAAGCATTACCAATCTATCCATTCCTACGCCTAAGCCCGAAGTTGGGGGCATTCCGTATTCAAGCGCACGCACAAAATCCATATCTATAAACATGGCTTCGTCGTCTCCTTTTTCCGAAAGGCGCAATTGTTCTTCAAACCGCTCCAATTGGTCAATCGGGTCATTCAATTCGGAATAAGCATTTGCCAATTCTTTGCCATTTACCATCAATTCAAAGCGTTCGGTAAGTTCCGGATTTTCGCGGTGTCGCTTGCAAAGTGGCGACATTTCGGTAGGATAATCGGTTATAAAAGTCGGTTGAATGTAGTGATGTTCGCATTTTTCTCCAAATATCGAATCGATTAATTTACCTATTCCCATACTTTCTTCGGTTGTTATTTCTAATTTTTTGCAAACTTCGCGCAATTCTTCTACGTTCATGCCCGCAACATCAAAACCCGTATGGTCTTTAATTGCTTGAAGGATAGGTACTCGCGCAAATGGTCGTTTAAATGAAATTTGTTTGCCGTCTATTTCAAAATCAGGGGTTTGATTTACGTCCAAAGCAATTTTTTCTAAAAATTCTTCGGTAAAATTCATCATCCAGTTGTAGTCTTTGTAAGCTACATAAATTTCCATGGCAGTAAACTCCGGATTGTGCGTTTTGTCCATTCCTTCGTTTCTGAAATTTTTTGAAAATTCATAAACGCCTTCAAACCCTCCAACTATCAATCGCTTCAAATACAATTCATTAGCTATTCGCAAATACAATGGAATATCGAGTGCGTTGTGATGAGTTATAAACGGACGAGCCGCAGCACCACCCGGAATGGGCTGTAAAATAGGCGTTTCAACCTCTAAATAACCGCGCGAATTAAAAAACTCACGCATGGAGTTAAATATTTTTGTTCGTTTTACAAAAGTTTCTTTAACTCCCTCATTTACAATTAAATCGACATAACGCTGGCGATAACGCATTTCGGGGTCGGTAAAAGCATCATAAATTTGCCCGTCTTTTTCTTTAACAATAGGCAAAGGTCTGAGCGATTTAGCTAAAAGCGTCATTTCTTTTGCTTTTACAGATAATTCGCCGGTTTGCGTAATAAATGCATTGCCATTTATACCTATAAAATCGCCAATATCGAGTAATTTTTTAAATATAATATTGTATAAATCTTTATTTTCACCTGTGCAAATTTCATCACGATTGATGTAAACTTGAATTTTTCCAAACGAATCTTGAATTTCAATAAAAGAAGCTTTACCCATAATGCGACGGGTCATTATACGACCGGCAATTGTAACATCTTGATAATTATTTAGTTCTGCCGAATACTTTGTCTTTATTTCTTCCGAAGTAGCATTGGTTTTAAACTCGGCTGCCGGATAAGGATTGATGCCTAAATTTTTTAATTCATTCAGCGAATTTCGCCTGATTATTTCCTGTTCGCTTAATTCTAAAATCATTTGAAAATTGTTTATTTAAAATTAGTTACCATTAAAAATGTAAAATCATTGTATTAAATTATTTTACTTTTTTATTTAAAAAATGTTGGCACAAATATATAAATTTTAAACTTAATTTAGGTGAAGTCTTTTCATTTTGACGTTAAATTTTTAATTTTTTTCAAAAAAAAAGCCTTTCTTCGCAGAGAGGCTTTGAACACTTTTATTAACCTAAACTTTTTTTACTATGAAAAAACATTTTTATGATTTGAATATCACATTGATTTTTAATTTCTTTTACGTTACAAAAATACGCTTTTTTATTGTTAAATGGCTTTAAGATAAGTTAATAAAAGTTATTTTTTTAATCCATTGTTCAAAAAAAAACCGCTCTATCGCAGAGTGGTTTTTTTAAATTTTATTAACTTAAACCTTTTACTATGAAAAAAATCTTAATTTATTCTTTTTGGGGAAAGAATTAAATGTATTTGTTTGTAATTTTTTACATTGCAAAACTAAATTAATTAAGTGTTAAATGGCTTTAAGATAAGTTAATAAAAGTTATATTTTATTTTTTAATCGTTTTTTGAAAAAAAAATCTATTTTTGTATCAAAATTTATAAGGAAAATAAATATCGCTTTAGTTTCTTTTTAGTGTTTAACGTTATTTTTTTATTATTTACAAATTTTAAAATAAAACTTTTATAAAAAAACGGATAATGCAAATTAAAAGAAAGCCCGATTGGTTAAAAATAAAATTGCCTGAAGGACAAGACTACGCACGAATTAATAATATTGTGAAACAGAATAATTTACATACCATTTGTTCGAGTGGAAACTGTCCAAATATGGGCGATTGCTGGGGACGTGGCACTGCAACTTTTATGATTTTGGGAAATATTTGTACACGTTCGTGTAAATTTTGCAACGTTTCTACCGGAAAACCTTTGCCGCCCGATTTAAATGAACCGGTAAAATTAGCTCGGAGCATTCAATTAATGAAACTCAAACATGCCGTTGTTACTTCAGTTGATAGAGACGATTTGCCCGATGGGGGAGCGCAAATTTGGGCAGAATGTATATTGAAAATCAAGGAATTAAATCCAGAAACTACTTTAGAAACCCTTATCCCTGATTTTGATGGAAAACCGGAACTACTTGATATAGTGATAAATGCAAAACCGGAAGTTATTTCGCATAATTTGGAAACAACACGCCGATTAACACCTCAAGTTCGCACAAAAGCTCAATACGATAGAAGCCTTAATGTATTGAAACACATTGCATTGTCTGGCATTGTAGCCAAAACGGGTATCATGCTTGGCTTGGGTGAAACAGGGGATGAGATTTTGCAAACGATGGACGATGCGTTGGCTGCGGGTTGCAAAGTTTTTACGCTGGGGCAATACCTTCAACCAACACGCCAACATCTTGAAATTCAGGAATATGTAACTCCTGAAAAATTTGAAGAATACCGAAAAATAGGACTTGAAAAAGGATTTTTAGTAGTAGAAAGCAGTCCGCTTGTTCGGTCTTCTTATCGTGCCGAAAAACATATTTTCTAAATCTTAATTTAAGAAGTAAAAATTATGATTTTTAAAGATTTAAAAAATATTGATTACAAAGAAGCATGGGATTTTCAGCATAAACTTTTCAATGAAATTATTGAAAAAAAAACCGGAAAACTTTCCAATTCTCAAATAGAAGATTACCTTCTTTTTTGCGAACACCCTCACGTATATACGCTTGGGAAAAGTGGAGAACAAAATAACTTACTCATTAACAGCGAGTTTCTAAAAACAATCCATGCTACTTTTTTCCAAACCGACCGCGGTGGCGATATTACTTATCATGGTTACGGTCAAATAGTTGGTTATCCGATACTTAACCTTGAAAAATATGGCTTGCGCGTGCGTACCTATATTGAAACGATGGAAGACGCAATTATCAGAACTTTAGATACTTATGGTATAAAATCGGAGCGATTGAAAAGTGCTACGGGTGTTTGGATTGATGCCGGAAAAAAGGGAAAAGAACGAAAAATTTGTGCCATTGGAGTTAAAGTGAGCCATTTGGTTACAATGCACGGCTTTGCGCTCAATGTAAATACCGATTTATCTTATTTTCAGCACATTAACCCTTGCGGATTTACCGACAAAGGCGTTACTTCCATGCAAAAAGAACTCGGTTTTAAACTTGATTTTGAAGAAGTTAAATTGAATCTAAAAAGGCATTTTTTAGAACTTTTTAAACTTGTCTAAATTTATATAACTAATTAATAAACAACAAATTAAATAAGACAAAATGGACATAACTAAAGATTTTGGAAGCGTAGATAAATTTTCGTGGCTTTATAAAATTGAACGTATTGTTTTCGATTTTTTCTTACGCATTTTTTACAAGAAATTTATAGTCAAAGGGTTAGAAAATCTACCTGCTGACAAGCCTTTCATTGTTGCCGGAAATCACCAAAATGCACTCATGGACTCTTTGGTACTGTTGAAACTGCTTGAAAGACCGGTATTTATAAGTAGAGCCGATTTATTTAAAAAGAAAACTTTGCTTACTCGTTTTTTAGTTTTTTGCCGAATTATTCCTTCGTATCGAATGCGAGACGGAAAAGAAAATTTGCATCTTAACAATTTGGTTTTTAAGCGAGTAGCTGAAATTTTGAAAAACCGTGCGCCCATTGTAATTTTTCCGGAAGCCCAACATTTCGACAAAAGACATTTGCTTCCGATTAAAAAAGGCATAACACGTATGGCATTTTTAGCAGAGCAAAATGCTGATTTCAAATTAGATACACAAATTATTCCGGTAGGAATTTATTACGAAAATTATTTTAATTTTCAATCCGATGTAAAAATAAATTTTGGAAAACCGATTCCTGTGTTGAAATACAAAGACATTTATTTGGAAAATGAGGCAAAAGCGAATAATTTATTAAGAGATGAAATAGCAGAAGCGATAAAAAAACAAATCATTCACATTTCGGATTTAGAAAATTATCAGTCATTTGAAACCATTCGTTATGTTTATAGAAATCAAATGCTAAAAGAGCTGAAGCTTGAAAACAAAGGAATAAATGATGTTTTAGCAGATAAACAAACCATAGAATTTTTAGAAAAAGTAAGAGAGAATGAACCTGAAAAAGTAGAATCTATAATAAATAATGCGGTAAAATATGGTGAATTTTTAAAAGCAAATAAATTTAGAAATTGGCTTTTTGAAAAAGAAGATTTTTGTATTTTAGCTCTTTTTGGCGAATTTTTAGTTTATATTTTATTTTTTCCGGTTTTTTTATATGGTTTTTTGAATAATTTACCGGCTATGTTGCCTCAATTTTTTATCAATAAAAAATTTAAAGATGCCCAATTTCACAGTTCCATACGTTTTGTAACTTTTACTTTTTTAACGCCTTTTATTCATCTTATTCAATTCTTTATAATCAGCTTATTTACAGATATTTGGTGGGTAAAATGGGCGTATTTGTTTAGCTTGTTGCCTATGGGATTTTTTGCCCATCGGTATCTTACTTTTTTTACAAAATGGAAAGCAAAATTTCGATATAATTTACTGAAAATCAGAAATAAAGAAAAATATAATGAAATCTATGATTTGCGAAAAAAGATAATAAATGAAATTTCCGATTTAAGAAAAAATTTTAGTTTTAAAAATTAGTTCTTTTTTTAATTTGGATTTTTTTTTATTTTTGTAAGTTTTAATTTAAAATTTAATGTTTTTTTAGTAAAAAAAGAAAAATAATTATAAAAAAATAGAATAAAAAATGGAGATTCCTTCAAAATACAATGCCGCTGAAGCCGAAAAAAAATGGTATGACTATTGGCTAAAACACAAACTTTTCAAATCGGAACCTGATGATAGAGAGCCTTTTACAATTGTAATTCCGCCTCCAAACGTTACGGGCGTTTTGCACATGGGGCATATTATGAACAATACCATTCAGGATATTTTGATTCGCCGCGCTCGAATGCAGGGTAAAAACGCTTGTTGGGTGCCGGGTACAGACCATGCTTCGATAGCTACGGAGGCTAAGGTGGTAAACAAATTGGCATCGGAAGGAATTGATAAACATTCACTTACACGCGATGAATTTTTGAAACACGCTTGGGAATGGACACACAAACACGGCGGAATTATTTTGGAGCAGCTTAAAAAATTAGGTGCTTCATGTGATTGGGATAGAACCAAATTTACGCTCGATGCCGATTTGTATCAAAGTGTAATCAATGTGTTTGTTGATTTATACAATAAAGGCTTGATTTACAGAGGTGTGCGCATGGTAAATTGGGACCCGAAAGCATTAACGGCGGTTTCGGACGAAGAAGTGGAATACAAAGAAGAGCAATCAAAATTGTATTATATTCGCTATCAAATAAAAGATAGTCAAGACTTTATAACCATTGCAACTACTCGTCCCGAAACCATTTTGGGCGATACAGCCGTTTGCGTTCACCCTGAAGATGAGCGATATGCACATTTGAAAGGGGCAAAAGTTATTGTGCCATTGGTAAATCGCGAAGTGCCGTTGATTTTTGACCAATATGTTGATAAAGAGTTCGGTACGGGTGCATTAAAAGTAACTCCTTCGCACGATGAAAACGACTATTTGCTCGGTCAAAAACACAATTTGCCAAGCATTGATATTTTTAATGACAATGGCACAATGAGCAGTGCTGCAGAACTTTACATTGGAAAAGATAGGTTTGATGTACGAAAATTGATTGTACCCGATTTGGAAAAAGCCGGAAATTTGGTGAAAATTGAAAATTATACCAATAAAGTTGGTTATTCGCAACGCAGTCAAGTAGTTATAGAACCGAAACTTTCGATGCAATGGTTTTTGAAAATGCAAGAAATAGTAAAACCGGCTTTGGAAAATGTAGAAAACGATACCATAAAATTTTCTCCCGAACGTTTCAAAAATACTTACAGACATTGGATGAGCAATGTAAGGGACTGGAATATTTCACGGCAATTGTGGTGGGGGCAAAGAATACCGGCTTATTATTTGCCCGAAAGCAACGATTTTGTGGTTGCTGCAACCGCAGAAAAAGCACTCCAATTAGCAAGAGAGAAAACCGGAAAACTTAATTTGCAAATCGAAGATTTACGGCAAGATGAAGATGTTTTAGATACTTGGTTTTCGTCTTGGCTTTGGCCTATTTCGGTTTTTAATGGCATCAATGAGCCTAAAAATAAGGACATTAGCTATTATTACCCAACCAATGTTTTGGTTACCGGACACGATATAATTTTCTTTTGGGTAGCCCGCATGATTATAGCCGGATATGAATACGAAGGCACGTATCCATTTAAAGATGTGTACTTTACGGGCATGGTTCGCGATGAGCAAGGTAGAAAAATGTCGAAACAGCTCGGCAATTCGCCCGACCCGCTCGATTTAATTGCTCAATTTGGAGCCGATGCCGTGCGCACGGGCATGATGTTTTGCTCGCCCGCAGGCGGCGATTTACTTTACAACGATGGTTTGCCCGAACAAGGTAGAAATTTTGGAAGTAAAATTTGGAATGCTTTTCGATTGGTAAAAAATTGGCAAATTGATGAGCAAATTGCGCAACTCGATTCTGCAAAAAAAGCGGTGCAATGGTTTGATAATAAGCTCAATGAAGTACTTTTAACAATGGAAAAACAGTTCGATGAATTTCGTTTGAGTGAAGCCTTAATGTCGATTTATAAACTTTTTTGGGACGATTTTTCGAGTTGGTATTTGGAAATTATCAAACCCGCTTTCGGGCAAGGGATTGATAAACAAACATTTAACTCTACTTTAGAATTTTTTGAAAAATTGCTCAAAATTCTACATCCTTTTATGCCTTTTATCACCGAAGAAATTTGGCAATTAATGGCTCAACGCATTGAAGGAAAAAGTATTATGATTTCGGAGATGCCAAAGTCAAAACTTTTTGACTCGAAAATAATTGATGAATTTGAAGAAGTTAAAAATACGATTTCTGAAATTCGTAGGATTAGAAAGGAAAAAAATATTGCTTTCAAGGAAAGTTTACAGGTATTTGTAAAAACGGTAAACGGACAATACAATTCGCAATACGATTCGATAATTATCAAATCGGTAAATCTTTCAAATCTTTTGCAAACTACTGAAAATGTGCCTAATGCAATTTCATTTATTATAAAAAACAATGAATTTTATGTGGCTTTGGGTAATTTGCTCAATGTAGAAGAGGAATTGCAAAAATTGGAAAGCGAATTGAAATATGCACAAGGTTCGCTTGAAATAGTAATGAAAAAGCTTACGAATGAGCGTTTTGTAGCCAATGCGCCCGCAAACGTTATTGAATTGGAACGAAAAAAACAAGCCGATGCCGAAAGTAAAATCACAGCCCTTTCACTTAGAATAACTGAATTGAAAGGTTAAAATACCGATTTTTTTATTTTTTGAAAACCCAGCCAAAAGTAAAATTTTGGCTGGGTTTTATTTTTTAATAGAAAAAAGTTTATTTTTTTTTATTTTACCAAAATATTTTTTGAAGTTTTAGCACTTTAATTTAAAAAAATATTATTTTAAAGAAATAACGTCAAATTTTTTCAATTTTTGATACAATTTTTGAATGGGCAATCCCATAACGTTAAAATACGAGCCTTCAATGCGTTCAACGGCTATGTGTCCAATCCATTCTTGAATGCCGTAAGCTCCTGCTTTGTCAAATGGTTGGTAATGAGATATATAATGATTGATTTCCTCTTTCGATAAATGCGCGAATTTTACTTTGGTTTTAGAGTGAAATTTTTTTTTTGTATCTAAAGTTTGAATACAAACACCGGTAATTACCCAATGTTTTTTTCCGGACAAATCGCTGAGCATTTGAAAAGCTTCTTCGCTATTTTTAGGCTTTCCAAGCACTTTTCCTTTGCGCCAAACGATGGTATCGGCGGTAATTAAAACGGTATTTTTGTCAATTTCATTTTTGAATGCTTTTGCTTTTAAATTGGCTAAAAACTCTGCAATTTCTTCTTTATTAAGCCCTTGCGGGAAAATTTCTTCGATTCCGTCTTTTGTAACCACTTCAAATTCTAAGCCTATCTCACGCATAAGCTGATGGCGACGAGGCGATTGCGATGCTAAAATTATTTTTTTCATTACTTAAATTTTTCTTTTTTTGGTTATTTTTTGCAAAAATAAATGATTTGTTTTTACAAAATGTAAATTTTTTCAGGTTTTTTTTGTTAAAAAGAAGCGGAATAACTAAAATTAGCCGCTTGTCCGCCGGTGTGCCAAAAGAGGATTTTTTTCTTTTGTTTTGATTTTTTCAAAAGTTCGTACATTCCGTAAAAAGCTCTTCCTGTGTAAACGGGGTCGAGGATGATTCCTTCGGTTGCAGCCAATTTTTTAATTATAGAAATTTCATTTTCAGTTATTACACCGTATCCGGCTTCGTTAAAATCTTGATTTATAATAATTTCGGAGTGGGCTATATTCGTTTGGATTTGGTATTTTAGTTCTGCTTCTTTGATGATTTTAAAAATATAATCGTGCAAAGGCAGTCCGTCCATATTCGATTTATCGTTTGAAATACCAATGATTTGGGCTTTTGTGTCAAAAATCTTTTTACCCAAAACCATTCCGGCTTGCGTACCGCCCGAGCTGGTTGGAAAATAGATTTCATCAAAGTCAAAACCCATTTCAAGTTCCTGAATTTTAAGCTCTTTCATGGCATTCACATAGCCCAGACAGCCGATTTCGTTTGAGCCGCCCATAGTTATGGGGTAAAAATTCAGTTTGTAGGCTTGGCTGTATTCATATAATTTTTTCATGCCGGAAAATATATCCTCGTTTTCCATAAAAAGAAAATCAGCCCCCAGCATTTTGTCGAGAAGCAAATTGCCTTGATATTCAGCAGGTTCGTAGCCACGAAGAATTAATATACATTGTAAGCCAAGTTTTGCTGCGGCTGCCGCAGTTTGTCGGCAATGGTTCGATTGTTGTCCGCCGATGGTTATCACTGTTTCTGCGCCTTTATCCAAAGCGTCTTTCATTAAAAATTCCAATTTTCGAGTTTTGTTTCCGCCTGTTGCCAAGCCGGTTTGGTCGTCGCGTTTGATGTAAACTTCATGCCCGATTTCTGCCGAAAAGCGAGGTAAAAATTCAATAGGAGTTGGAAAAAATCCTAAATTTACTTTGTTTTTTAAAAAATCGTAGTTCATTTTTTATCTTTTTTTGTATGGATTTTTTTGATAAAAATAATAAATATTTGCATAAAAATATATTTATATTACACATTTGTTTTTTTTGACAGTTAGTGCTTCAATGTCGTTTAGTTAAACATTAGACTCGGTCAGACCGTAGTCCTTGCCGTCCGACCGGCTTGTCCGGTCTGACGGCTTTTCGTATTTTCTTAACTAAACGACATTGGTTAGTGCTTTATAATATTTTGTAACAACTTGATAATCAATATTTATATAGAAAATTAAAAGTTAGATTTCTGAAAATTAAAAATTTAATTTAGGTGGTAATAAAATTTTCAAGGAATGGCAAATTCCAAAAGTTAAAAAAAAGATTCTTTAATTTAAGAAAAATTAAAACCGGATAAAATTAAAAACTATTCACGCTTTTTGTATTTTTAATGAATGGAAAATATGGTTAAAGACAGAATAATTACGATTGTTTTTAACTTTTTATTTCTTCCAGTTTATTTTTCACTTTTTTATCTCTTTAAGTACTTCCGCATTTTTATGATTTTGGTTTGTGTAAAAATGGTATAAAAAAACTTATTTTTTACAAAAAAAATATTGAAATAGTAAATTTTGGTTTTTTTTTTTAATGAAAAAAAATTATAAATCATTGAAAAATTGAGTTTTATATAAATTTTTAAAAAAAAAATCAAAAAAAAATTAAAAAAAAGTTAAAATATTTTAAATTTGGTAAAATAAATATACAGTAAATTATAAAAAAAATATAAAATTATGAAAAAAATCATTTATTTTTTTGTGAGTTTTTTGTTTACATCAACTCTGTTTGCTCAAACTTCCAATCGTCCTTTTAATTTTCAAGGCTATGCAATTGACCCTGATGGTAAAGCTCTTGCAAGTGTTTCAATAACAGTCAGTTTCAAGATTTATCCCAAAACCGGTACAGCAGCCACTTATACCGAAGAACAAACTTTGATAAGCGATGCTTACGGCGTTTTTACGGCTCAGATAGGTTCTGTAACTTCGAGTGATTTTCAGAAATTGAATTTTACCGGAGTAGATGTGGATTATTGGTTGGAAGTAAAAGTAAGAAAAACAAGTGGAGGTGTTTTCACAATTATAAACGATGCTCGCATGAGTGCCGTTCCTTACGCCCGCTTTGCCGAAAATGGCGTTCCGGTGGGTACGGTCGTGCCTTTTGCCGGTCCGAAAACAAAAATTCCGGCGGGTTGGTTGCTTTGCGATGGTAGTCAATACGATGGTACTTTGTCGCAATATGCTCAGTTATACAGCATTATAGGAACAACTTGGGGAGGTTCGGGAAGTAATTTTAAAGTACCCGATATGCGTGGTGCTTTTTTACGTGGCTTGGACGATAACAGACAAATAGACCCCGATTATGCAACCAGAACTTTGGGTACTTTCCAAGCGGAAGATTTTAAGGCTCACTTACATAGCGGCACGACAGATAATGGAGGTGAGCACTCGCATACTTATACAGATGCACGGATTAATGAAGCTTCAGACTCAGGCGATTATTCCGATGGTGATGGTACGGGTGAACAGTATCCCATGCAAACTACTTCAACTGCCCCAAATCATACGCACCCTTTCACTACCGGTAACACAGGTGGTGCAGAAACTCGCCCCGATAACGTAGCGGTTTATTACATCATAAAATATTAATTTTTCATAGTTTTTTGAAAAAATGTAGTATTTTTTTAACTTAAAATTCATTCAATTATGAAAAAAATAGTATTATTAATTGTTATGCTATTGTTTTTTCACTTTGGTTTTTCGCAAAATTATCCTTATGTAATGGGCTATGCGAGCGGGCAAGAAGTGGAAGCCGATGGCATGAAAACATCGTTTAATGGCGGAACACCTTTTGTTTCCACATGGACAAATACAACCGATGGCATTAAAGTTTTAACGGGTTTTCGATACAATATTTTATACATTCAAAATGCTTTTGAAAAAGAATTGTTTGCATCAAAAGGTTATTTTGCCGATTATGTAGAATTAAAATGGGAAGTAGCTCGCTACGAAAATCAAATTACCGGATTTAAGGTTTACCGGAAAATTTATAATTCTACTGGCGACTCAGTGCTTGTTGCAAATTTGTCGGCAAGCACACGCACTTGGAAAGATGAATATGCCGAGTCGAATGTTTTGTATTCGTATGTTTTAGTAGCTCAAGGAATTACGGCTCACAACCAAAAAATGCTCAATTACATCGATGGCATTGGTTTTCGCATTCCTTACGGGCGAGTTTACGGACGCATAACGTACAAAGGCGGAACGGCAGTGCAGGGCGTTCATGTAATAGCCGAAACCGGAGATAATTTTTCGGGCAGCAGTTTGCACTTAAACGGAACAAGCTCATACTTAGCTATTTCGCCTCCATCGGGCGACAAGCATTTTGAATTGGATACGGCATTTACTTTTCAGGCTTGGTTTAAGCCAAAAAGTGATAATTTAGCTTGTTTGTTTGAAAAAGGCGGTCAGTATAAAATTACGTATCAAAAAGGCGTTGTTCGTTTTACGGCGGGCACTCAAATTGTTACGCTTAATTTTACTGAAAAAATAGATACTTTTTTCAATATTACAGCCACACGAACAGCCGATTCGTTGAAACTTTTTGTCATTTATGACAATGCTACTTTTTTTGTAGAAAAAGCCAAATTAATTTCCACTACGCCTTCCAATAATGATGAGGTTTTTATTGGAAAAAGCACTTCGGGTGAATATTACAACGGTTTGATAGATGAAGTAAGAATTTGGCATAAAAGCATTTCAGAAACTTATGCCGTAGAATCTGCCGGAATGTATATAGCCGGAACGGAAAAAAATCTTTCGGCATATTATCGAATGAACGAAAACGTAGGAACTACTTTTTACGATTTGTCGCGAGATGGTTTTACGTTTAACGAAAAACATGGCTTTATTTATCATGCGGCTTGGTCAAACGAAGTTCCGTTTTCAAGGCAACTTGCTGTAAAAGGAATAACCGACAAAAACGGAAATTATATTATTTCGGGCATTCCGTACAGTACAAATGGCTCTACTTACCGTTTTGTGCCAATGTTTGGTATTCACACTTTTGAACCAACTGAAAAATTGCTTTTCATCGGTCCGGGTTCAACTTCGCACAGCAACATCGATTTTGTAGATGTGGCTTCTTTTACGGCAACGGGCTATGTTTTTTACCGAAATACTAATTTTCCGGTTGCCGATGTAATGGTTAAAATAGACGGTACTATTGGCGTAAATGCGAATGGTGCGCCTATAATGACCAGTCCTCAAGGTAAATTTTCAATTGATGTGCCTATCGGACAGCATTTTTTGAATTTTGTAAAACAAAATCACGGTTTTGAAAACAACGGACGTTTTCCGGTTGCCGAAGGAACTTATTACGATTTTCAAGAAAATTATTCTTTTCAATACGATATTCTCGACACAACTTTAATAAAAGTGGTGGGAAAAGTTGTAGGAGGTCCCGTGCAGGCAGCTATGCCCAAAGGAATGGGCAAAACCATAAACAACATTGGCTATGGAAAAATAATTTTAAGTACACAAAAAGAGTATGATTTAACGAACAATACCGCAACGGATACTCAAGGTTTTTGGAAAAATATTTTTTCGGAAGGTGGAGTTTTAAAACAAAAAGGAAAAACCGATTTTAAAATTATTAAAACGGCTCCTAAACAAATAGAAATTTATCCCGACACCCAAACGGGCGAATACTTTGCCTATTTGCTTCCCGAAAAATATGTGGTAAAATCGGTAACTGCCGGAAATTATACGTATCCTGCGAGTTTTCATACGACCATCGATTTGCAAAGTGCTTATTTATTTTACAATGAGATAGATAGCGTAATTATTTCAACCGAAATCACTCCCACGGGCGATACCATTGTAAACAATCGAATTGACAGTTTAAAATATCAATTCAATAAAGATTTCATTTACAGAGAAATGCCTTCCCTTTCGGTAGAAAATAAAGATGGAATGTCTAATTTTTGGGAATCGAAAATTAAGGCAAAAGACGATACAGAAGTTACCATTATCAATGCTTTGGGCGAACCTTTAACTCAATTTCCTGTTTTTTTGCAACGACAAAAATATCAATGCAAAATAAAGGTTTTTGAAAGTTATTCCAATGTAAATACCGGAATAACTGATAAAGTTCCGGTTACCGATGGAACTTTAAAAATCCAGAATTTCTTAGGATTGAACAATCAGCCCGTTACTTACAAAGTGAGCGATTTAGGCGTGGTTGATTATGAATTTGTAGCCGGTTTGCCCAATATAACTACCGGAGGAATAGGCGATTATGTAAAAACTTTAAACATAACGGCTTTTACCGGACAAAAAGGTTCAATTGTTACGGAATGGAAACCCAATGGCGATTTTTTCAAAGCTTATGTTTTGGGAGGTTTGCCAACAGGCAATAATTTTGTAACCATGGGACCAACCAATGTAGATATGATTTTGCGCGACCCTGCCGGTTCGGGAAGTTATTCTTATTTGGAAAAAAATACCACCATTACAACTTCTAATTCTGCCGAGTTTACCACAAAATCGGGAACAGAATTGAACTTTAAATTTCTTTTGGGTGGAAAAATTCAAACCTTTGCAGGAGTTGGAGCAGGTATTATTACCGAAACCGAACTGGAAAACGAAGTGAATGTGGGTTTAACGGTAGAAAATACTTGGGTAAATAATACCAGTTGGACTACAACCACCACCAACACCGAAAAATGGCAAACCAGCTCATCGCCCGATTTTGTTGGTGCTGACGGCGATGTTTTCATCGGACATTCTTCTAATATTGTGTATGGTTTAGCTACATTTGTCGATTTGCTTCCCGAAACGGATTGTTCGGATTGTCTTACTGATGCTTTGCCTAATTATTCTATAGGTACGCACGTGGGTTTACGTGTAAATCCCGAATTTGGCACCGGTTTTATGTACACTCAATCGCACATTCGCGACTATTTAATTCCGAATTTAGCAATGCTGAGAAATACATTTTTAAAAAACAATGCCAATTTTACAAGTGTTTTGCTCGAAGAAAATCCCGAATACGGACGCCCCAATACCAATGCTGTAATAGACGATGCAGGCAGCGGAAACACAGGCGATTCATATAATTTTGTAATTCCGGCAACTTGGCCCAATGGAACAGAATTTGTTGATACCGTAGCTTTTTACAATAAGCAAATTAAGAATTGGGAAAATATTTTAATGCAAAATGAAAAAGAAAAAGCCGATGCTACTTTTTTGCGCAACCATTCTTTTGACGCCGGAGTAGTTTATGAAAATTCGGTAACTTCTGAAAATTCTACTCAAAAAACGAATTCTTACGAAGTAATGATTAATCCGAGCGTTGGTTTTCAAGTAGGAGCTTCTTTTAATAAATTTGGGTTAACTACCGAATTTAAACAATCTATTTCTTTTACTTATAAAGGGGAATGGGGTAGTGAAGAAACCAATTCAACCACTTTTGGTTATACGCTCGAAGATGGCGAAGCGGGTGATTATTACAGCGTTGATGTAAAAGACTCTAAGATAAATGGACCTGTTTTTGCTACCAAAGGCGGTCAATCTTCTTGTCCTTACGAGGGAGCTGCGCTTTCGCAATATTATGCACCCGGCACGGTGCTTTCTGAGGCTACCATGCAACGTGAAAAGCCCGAAATTTCGGCTCTCAACGCCATTGTTACGGGTGTTCCCGAAGACCAACCGGCTTTGTTCAATATTCAGTTGGCTAACCTTTCCGAAACTCAAGAAGACAATTGGTTCTTTTTAACCATCGATGAAGGTTCAAATCAAAACGGTGCTTTGATTAGCATGGACGGAAGCCCCATAGGAAATGGGCGATTGGTCAAAATTAAAGCAGGACAAGCTCTTAATAAAGTTATTTCGGTTGAAAAAACCGTTCCGAGTATTTATCAGTATGATAATTTGGCTTTGGCTTTGAGTTCTAACTGTCAATCGTCAATTTCCGATACGGTTTTGATTAATGCTTATTTTCAGCCTGTTTGCAGCAAAATTGATTTAACGCAGTTGGTTGATAAATGGGTTGTGAACACAAACACGGGAACCGATGTTTTGGTTGGATTGAATAATTACAATCTCAATCACTTGACTTTTAATAAAATAGCGGTTCAGTACAAACCCTCTTCGTCTTCGCAGTGGATTAGCGACATGATTTATTACAAAAATCCTTCGGAATTTACTTCGGCTTCGGAGCCAAAATTGCCTATCGAAAACAATAGTTCGCTTAATTATATTTGGAAAACAATTTCCATACCCGACCGCAAATACGATGTGCGTTTGCAAACGCAATGTGTTGATGGAACGGAAAATAATTCGGCAATTGCAAGTGGCATAAAAGATACCTATCGTCCGCGGGCTTTTGGTTCGCCACAACCCGGCGATGGCATTCTTTCACCCGGCGACGAAATGATGGTTTCTTTTAACGAACCCATACAAGAAGCTCTTTTATTGAGTGCAAACTTCTCTATTAAAGGCGTTTTGAACGGAACGGAGCAAAATCACAATGCGTGTTTATTTTTTAACGGAAGTTCCGATTTTTTAGCTAACATTGAAGGTACAAACATCAATAGCAATTCTTTTACCATAGAATTTTGGGCAAAAAGAGCCGCTTTAAATGCCGGAGTAATTTTACAACAAGGCGATATTGAAATCGGTTTCAACGCAAGTAACAATTTGTATTTAAAATTGGCTTCTCAAATCATAAATTCGAGTGTAACATTCACTAATACAGTTGATTGGCAGCATTTTGCTTTAGCATATAATAAAAGTATGCAATTGGTAAATTTGTATGTGAACGACCAAATTATTTTTGAAAATGTTTTGGTAAACACTCCATTTAATACCGAAGGCAGACTTTTGATAGGAAAAAATGCAGAAAATGCAAGTTTTTATAGCGGATTTTTACACGATTTACGAATTTGGGAAAAACCTTTGGGGCTTGGCTCAATTTATTCGCAAATGAGTAAAACGCTATCCGGCAGCGAAGTAGGCTTAATCGGATATTGGACTATGGACGAAATCGATGGAATTTATGCCCAAGACAAAGCACGAAATCATCATTTGCTTTTGAACGGAGCGGCTTGGCGAGTATTTCCAACGGGCTACGCTCAAACCTTTAATGGTACTGGAAATGTGAGTTTTAACACCGGTTCTTCGGTGGTTTTGACCAACGAAATGGATTACACGGTCGAATTTTGGTTTAAAGCACAGCAACAAACCAATACCGTTTTGTTTTCAAACGGCAGAGGAGATGGTTCTGACCCGTCGCCTGCTTTTGAAAATATTTGGGTTTTGGGTTTTAACGAAACCGGAAAACTTTTTGCAAAAAACAGTGGAAATTTACTTGTTGCCGAAGAAGATTTTCAAGACGGAAAATGGCATCATTTGGCTCTGATTGTAAAAAGAGATGCAAATACCCAATTATTTATTGACGGCAATTTGAAATCCTACGACCAAAGTACCAATTTTGGCGGGCTTTTGGGAGCTGAAATGACTTTGGGTGCAAGGCGTTATTTTTCGGGTGGAACAGCTTCTTTCGACCAAAATTTTAGCGGAAGCATAGACGAATTTAGAATTTGGAAATTGGCTAAAACCAATAAACTCATTGAATTAGAGCGTTTTTCAAAATTATCAGGCGATGAAATCGGTTTGTTGGCTTATTATCCGTTCGATAAATACGACATCAATTTGGTCATACAACCCAGTTTGCAAAATTGTGATTATGAAGACAATGGCACTCCAAGCGTTCTTTTAGCCGTAGCGCAAAATTCTTCTGCCGAAAATGCTGATGTTCCGAACATTAAAGATGCTCGACCTACTCAAAAAATTACCAATTACAATTGGGTGGTGAATGAGGACAAAATCATTTTAACCATTGATGAAGACCCCAAATTGATTGAAAATTGCATTTTGGAATTTACCGTTCAAAACGTGGAGGATTTGAACGAAAACAGAATGCTTTCGCCCATTAGTTGGACGGCTTTTGTCGATAGAAATACAATTGTGTGGGAAGACAATTACAAAGAGTTTGAAAATGTTCTTTATCAACCACTTACCTTTACTACTTACGTAAAAAATATGGGCGGCAAAGAAGAAAATTTCCAAATTTCAAATCTACCGGCTTGGCTTTCAGCCGATAAAACTAGTGGAACATTGATGCCTTTGAGTTCGGAAAAGATTACTTTCACTGTAAATCAGTCCATTAACATCGGAAATTATGAAACTTCCGTATTTTTAACTTCCGGTTTTGGTTACAACGAAAAACTGATTGTGAAAATAAAAGTTTTCAAGGAACCGCCTTTGTGGAGCGTTGATGCCGAAGATTTCCAATATTCGATGGGAATTGTGGGGCAAATTAAAATAGATGGTAAATTTTCGACCAATCCCGATGATAAATTAGCCGCTTTTGTGGGCGACGAATGCAGGGGAGTTGCAAATTTGAATTATGTAAAAGAATACGATTTTTTTGAAGCATTTTTGAATATTTATTCAAATTATGAGTCCGGCGAACCGATTTACTTTAAAATTTGGAACGCTTCGGTAGGAACGGTTCACAGCCAAGTAACTCCTAATATTGAGTTTGAAATGAATACATTTTTCGGCACGCCTTCGCAACCCGAAATTTTTGAAACCACCAACAGTTACACCAATTCTGTGGAATTAGTAAACGGTTGGCGTTGGGTTTCGTTCAATCTTTCAAATGCTAATGTTAAGAATATCAATGACTTATTTGGTGAAATCAAACCTGTAACCGGCGACATCATCAAAGGGCAAACTTTGTTTGATACCTACGAATCGGGAATGGGCTGGACGGGTTCGCTGAGTTTATCGGGTGGCGTAAAACCGCAAGAAATGTATATGGTCAA
The DNA here is from genome assembly GCA_020721325.1 of Paludibacter propionicigenes. Lineage (GTDB taxonomy): Bacteria > Bacteroidota > Bacteroidia > Bacteroidales > JAIFNL01 > JAIFNL01. The sequence continues at coordinate 20,530 of DYNA01000013.1, read as the reverse complement.
AATGAGCAAAAACGAAACTTTGACTTTTACGGGTGCGAAAATTAATCCGGCAGAAGTGCCAATTTTGCTCAAATCGGGCTGGAATTGGATTGGTTTTGTGCCGCAAGTAAACATTGAAGTTAAAGACGCTTTTATGTATCTAACTCCAAATCAGGGCGATATAATTAAAAGTCAATCGGCATTTGCCATGTATGATGTTTCAACGGGCTGGATTGGAAATTTGAATTTTTTAACTTCGGGCAAAGGATATATGTATAAAAATACAAAATCTACAACCGAAACGTTGATTTATCCAAGTTCAGGTTTGGTAAAAACCGATATTGAAAACGAATCGCAGCAAATTTATTTGAAAAATTTGAATTTCAATGCGGATAAATACCAAAACAATATGACGGTTGTAGGAGATTTAATCTTTGAAAATCAAGTAATTAACTCTAATTTTATTGTGGTTGCTTATTCGGAGAAAGAGGTGCGCGGCTATACGCAGCCACTTTATGTAAACGGCAAATGGAGGTATTTTTTAAACGTTCATTCAAATACCAATGATGAATTAATTAAGTTTAAGGTATTGAATTTGAATGATTTATCAGAAAATCAAATCAATGAAAATTTTGTTTTTGAAAACAATAAAAATTATGGAGATTTAGAAAATCCCTTTGTTTTTACTGCCAATTTAGAAACGACCGATATAAGCGATTTGAAACCATTGACTTGGAGCGTTGTACCAAACCCAAATACCGGAAAATTTATTGTTGATATTTCGCAAAATAAAAACATGAATTATTCAAACAATAAGCTCATTATAACCGATATTAGTGGAAAAACAATTTATTCAACTATCATAAATTCTTCTAAAACCGATATTGATTTATCAAATAAAGCCGCCGGTATTTACTTTGTAAAATTGATTGTAGAAAATCAAGTTTTAGTAGAAAAAGTAGTTTTAGAATAAATTTAAACTATTGAATTTCAATTAATTGAATTTTTATAAAAAGAGCATTTAGTCAGACCTTCAAAAAGGTCTGACTTTTGCAATTTTTTTATTGTTTTATTTTTGCTTTAAAAAAAAAATAGTTTTAAAAAAATGTAAATTATTGAAAAACAGTATTTTAAATTCAAAAAGGCGTTTAAAAAAATAAAAATAAATTTTTTAAAATGAGAAAAAAAAAATTAATCCTTATCGGTCTGATTTTCTTATGTTTAGAATTATTTAGTCAGCCCAATTGGACAGTAAACCCAAATGATTTTCAAAATTCGATGACTGCCGTTGTAGCTCTGAATATGGATTATACTGAGTCGGTTGACGGAAACGATAAAATTGCAGCATTTATTAATGGAGAATGTAGGGGAGTGGCGCAACCTGTTTTTATTCAGGAAGTTAATCGTTGGCTTGCATTTCTGGTCATTTATAGCAACAATACCGTCGGCACAGTCGAGTTTCAATTGTATAAAAGTAGTTTGGCAAAAACTTATACGGTAGAAAAAACGATTCAATTTGCCATAAATGCTCAAATAGGCTTATCCTCAAAACCTTACATTGTTTCATCGCCTACTTTGAGTAGCGAGGCTAAATTTTTAACCTATCAATTGGCTGGACAAGTTAGCAGCGAAATTGTGGACTTAAATATCAATGTATTAATGCCTTATGGCACGGATTTGAGCCATTTGAAAGCTACGTTTACAAGCTCGCATTTGGCTTTGGTTAAAGTGAATGACGTTTTGCAACAATCGGGCATTACCGAAAATAATTTTAATCAAAATGTTGATTATCAATTGTATGCGGCTGATGAAACCACCACAAGTACTTATAGTGTAACCGTTTTGTATGCAAATGCAATACCGGAAGATATATTTTTATCAAACAACAAAATTTTTGAAAATGCCTTGTTGAATGATACCATAGGCTCTTTTACGGCACAAGACCCCAACACGGAAGATGTGCATATTTTTCAATTCGTAAGTGGTGAAGGCGACACTGATAATGCCAGTTTTTTAATTGAAGATAACTTATTGATATTGAATACGAAACTCGATTTTGAAACCAAAAGTACTTATTCTATTCGTGTTCTTGTTGATGATAATAATGGCGGTGTATTTGAAAAAAGTTTTACGGTAGAAATTCTTGATAGCCCTGAAATTTTTGAAGCCACGAATGTTTTTTCACCCAATAATGATGGATTTAATGAATTTTGGGAAATTGAAAATCCGTATCAATTTAGAAATTGTAAATTCTACATTTTCAATAATATAGGCGAGATTGTTTACGAAACACTCGGTTACAACAACGATTGGAACGGAACAAAAAATGGCAAAGAATTACCTATCGGCACTTATTTTTATGTGATAAAGTGTTCTGAATTTGCTACTTGCACTTATTCTGGTTTTATATCGTTGGTACGATAAATTTTATTAAAAATAGATAATCGCAAATTTTTTTATAAAAAATTAGATGAAATGAAATACAAAGTGTATATTTATATATTTGTTTTTGCAACTTTTATTTTGAGCAATTTATCTGCACAAGAAGTTTCGCAAAACAATTTTTATCAGCAAAATCCATTTTCAATCAATCCGGCAGCAGCCGGAATTAAAGGGAATTTGACAGCTTTTGCAAATTATCGCGACCAGTGGACGGGCATGAAAGGCGCACCGGAAACAGCGAGTTTCAGCCTGCATGGATTGCTCACCGGAAACATGGGCTTGGGCTTAAAAATAGAGCAATTTTCGAGCGGTATTTTTAATACTTTCAGTTCCGATTTGAATTATTCATATCGAATGGGGATTGCAAGCGAGCAGTCGCTGGCTATGGGTTTGTCGTTTGGTTTTTCGCAAAATAAAATTCATTCTGCCGATATGAAAGTTGGCGATGCAACCGACCCAATTCTCTATGGTTCAAGCAATTTCGATGAAGCTTTACTGCGTGCCGGTTTTGGTTTTCATTACAATTTTAAAAATTTGAATTTGTTTGTTTCCACGCCTTTGCTTTACGGTGTGCAAGAAAAAGTTTTTTTTCAGACCGTTTTTAGTTTTTTGACTTATGATTTTTTTATAAATGAAAAAGTTTGGTTCATTCAACCATCTGTTTTACACCGATTTACAGCAGGAGAAATCCATCAATTTGATGTAAATGCTTTTGTGGAATGGAATCAAAAAATTTGGTTAAATACCTCATATAGAACCAATAATAGCTTTTTGGCGGGTGTAGGAGTAATGATAAAAAATGTGGGAATTGGTTATAGTTTTGAATTGAATAAAGGCGAACTTTCAAGTATTGCACCAACTTCGCATGAAATAATTTTGTTTTTTGAAACTCCTTTTTCAATCAATAAAAAAGAGCCATTTTACAAAAGTTCAAGACGTTACAACGCTTGGAATTAAAATAAACAGGAAAAAAAAATAGCTGAAAAATTCTCGAAAACTATCTTTCGAGAATTTTTTTTTTAGAAAAACTAATTTTGTCGAACTTTCAAATTATCAGGCACTTCTATTTTTTTTATCGTCAATTTTGTTTTTAAAGTTTCACCTGAAATGTAAAATTCAACTCGGCGATTGTATTTCAATGCTAATTTGTCGTAATTTCCATTAAAATCTTGATTTTTAGCTATTTGGCTGCTTTCCCCTTTTCCGATTGCTAAAACTCTATCCGCTTCAATGCCTTTTGATAAAATATAATTTTTTACAAAGTTTGCGCGCTTTTGTGATAAAATTTGATTGTATTTTTCACCTCCTTGCGTATCAGTGAATCCAAGTATTTGTAATTTCGTAGAAGTTTCAAGTTTTAAAAACGATATTAAATTATCTAAATTTTCAAATTCCTCTTTGTTTTCAAATTCATTCATGTTAAATAAAATTTCGGAAATAGAAAATTCTTTAAGTTCTTCATTTTTAGCAGTTAAAGTATCTTTTTCAGAAATTTCAATTTCGTTTGATGCAATTAAACTATCTTTGGATTGTTCCGAAATTTTTAATTTCTCTATTTCAAAAATGTCCATTTTTCCGTAACTTTCTTTGCGATTTGAACTTAAAAAAGCCATTTTTTTGTTTTTTGTGAAAAATAAATCATCAAAAGGACTGTTAATAGGAAGTCCTAAATTTTCGGGTTTGCACCATGTTCCGTCAATTTGTTTAATGGTTCTAAAAATATCAAATCCTCCAACCGAATTATGCCCTTGAGAAGCAAAATACAAGGTATCGTGTATTAAAAAAACAGATTCTTCATCGTAAACTGTATTTGTAACATCAAGATTAACAGGACTTTGCCAAATGTTATCTTTTCTAACACTCCAAAAAATATCTTTTCCGCCTTTTGAAGTTGGTCGATTGCTCACAAAATAAGCAGTATCTCCGTCATGAGAAAAACAGATGGAACTTTCTGTAAATGAAGAATTTATTCCTTCTTCAATGCTTTTGGGTTGTGTCCATTTATTATTTTTAAATTCGGAATAAAAAATATCACCTCTATTGATAGTTGCAGAAAGATATATTTTTTGTTCTTTTTCAAAATAATATAAAAATATATCACTAAAATCAGTATTAATTGGCTTGTTTATTTTTTTATTCTCTGACCAAATATTTTTTTGTTTTACTGAATAAAAAATATCTTCATATTCTGTAATGAGTTTTTTTTCTGGGCGAATTGATGTAAAAAAAAGCATGGAATCGGCAATAAATAAACTTCCAAATTCTGTATTTTCTGTATTAATCGATTTCCCTAAATTTTGTATAATAATCATGGTATCAATATTTTCTGTAAAATTCATACCCGATGAAGTTTCTAAAATAAGCTTTTTTAAAATTTCAATATATGTGCTATCGGAAGAAGTTTTTTCAAATTCACTTAATTCGGAATTAAATAAATTGTTGGATTCTTTAAAATAGCCGTTATTGTGATAACTTTCGGCAAGAAAATACCGAATATCACTTGATATTGAACTATTTAAACTATATGCTTTTTTTAAATGAACTAATGCTAAAGAATCTTTTTCTAAAAAGTAATTTGCTATTCCCATTTTATAATGCAAATAACTGTTTTCCGGTTGCTCTTTGAGTGATTCCGAATATTTTTTTATAGCCTCAGAATAGTTTTTGTTGTTAAAAAATAAATCGCCTAATGTAGTCGTTTTTAGCATTTTATCTTCTAATTCTACATTGTTTTGGCTAAAACTATATACAATTGACAAATTTAAAAAAGTAAGTATTATAATTGCTTTTTTCATTTTTTTGAAAACATTTGATAAAATTATTTTTCTTTTTTCAAAGGTAACAATTTTTTTTCAAAAAAGCAACTATTTTTATAAAAAATTATAAAAAAATTAACCTAAAGTTAGAGCCACGAAAACACCCAGATAATTTCCTATTGCATAGCCAACAATTCCGGCTGTAATACCTGAAATAATTACATATTTGTTCTTTAGTGAAGCTGCAACAATAGGCACAAAAGGAGGTGAAAATATCATGCTGATTGATACAATTATAAATGTATCGGTATCAATTTTGAAAAAATAAGATAAAAATATATGAATAATAACACTTAAAAATACCACAAAAAATACATACATTAAAATATCTAAGGACTCGATAGCCGAAAATTTTGAAATATTTGCCATACTTGCCACAACCAAACTAAAAACGTGTATTAAATACATTCCTAACTGAAAAGAATTTTTAATCTCGCGTACTTTTTTTTGTGTAGAAAATAAAATAGCGAGTGTGGTTATTGCTAAAATCGCCGTAAGCATAGCCAATTTTTCAGGCACAAGCATGCTTAAACCGCCACCAATAATAAAAATAAACACGGATAAACCAAATGCTTTGAGTAATGAAACACGATATTCTGATTTCAAAATGTGTGTAAATTGTTGCGTTTCTTCTATAATTGTATCGGCTTGTATCGTTTCTATATTATAACTTTTTATATTAAATTTTGGTAAAATAAGCCAAATTACTTTTTGTCCGATAGTTAGAATAAATACTAAATAAACTAAACTTGCAAACATATCGGAAGTGTGGGTGATGATAAAAATATCTGCCGGAACATTAAGCGCCGTTTTAATAGCTGCAAGATTGGGAGTACCTCCTGTGTAAACACCTACAAGCATCCCAGCAATGCTATTTAATTCATTTACAGAGTCTTTGAATATAAAATAACCTGAATAAACTGCAATTAATAAAGCCATTACACCCAATAAAAATGTAATAGAAGTTTTTCCTACCATTTTAAGCCAAGCGTTTATATCGGCTGTGAAAAGTAATAGTGGAATGGCTATTGGAATTAAAATGGTAGTTAATAAATCTTGAATTTCATTAAAATTTTCTGGTAAAATACCCAAATTTGCAATAAGTAAGCCAAAGCCGTAGTTAATTAAAACAGCTCCAATTTTATCGAGCCAGTTATATTTCAGGCAAAGCCAAATAATTAAAACCGGAAAAGTAAAGTAAAATACTATCCAAAATGAACTTGCTATCATATTTTATAAATTTTTCGTAATGTTAATAATCGGATATCTTTCAAAATCAGCATTTTCGTTAAAATTTTTTCGGTATGTAGCCAAAGTTCGATATTTTTTAGCTCCCAAGTTTTGAACTACTTTTAGCATTTTCGGGTTAAAATCTCCTATCCACGTCATTATGATGTCTTTATAGATATTTTTTGATACAATATTGTCTTCTGCAAATATTATCATTGCACCTTCAACTCCTTTTCCTTGAAATTCCTTAACAATTCCAAAGGCTAAACCATACATTGTATTAGCCGTTTTTCGCCATTTGTGATATAAAAACTTAATTTTATTAATCCAGTTCAAATTACCATTAAAATACTTAAAAATTTGATTTAATTCTGGTAAATTCATAAAAAATCCGACCGGATTTTCGTTGTAAAAAGCGAAAATGAAAATTTCTTTATCAATGGCATTTTTCATTGATTGAATTATTTTCATTGCTTTTTCAAAATTTATGGCTTTAAAACCTTCGTGCGCTGTCCATGCATTGTTATATACTTGTAGGAAGTATTCTGCTATTTGCTTATAATTTAAGTTTTTAGCATTAGTGCATTTAAAGTTTTTGTCTTTTAATATTTCCTTTGATTTCTCTATAAAAACATCTTGTACTTGTTCCGCTAATTTTCTTTGAAAAAGAAATTGTTCGTAGTAAACATTAAAGCCGAAATTTTCAAATAAATCTTTGTAATATTTTGGATTGTAAGACATTAAATATGTTGGAGGTGATGAAAAGTTTTTTATCAACAAACCCCAAAATTCATTTCTTTCGCCAAAATTTATTGGCGCATCTACAGCCTCCATTTTATTTTCCTTGAGCCATGTAATTCCTGTTTCAAATAATAAATTTGCGGCTTCTTGTGAATTAATGCACTCAAAATAGCCCATTCCACCAGTTGCATATTTTGTCGAAAATGCCGTCTTTTCATTGATAAAAGCTGCTATTCTGCCTATAACTTTCTTATTCTTGTCAAAAAGTATCCACCTTTGAGCTTTTCCAAATTGAAAAGTTTTATTTTTTTGGGGATTGAAAATTCGTTCGATATCTTGTTTTAAATGTGGTATCCAATTTTCATCGTTTTTATAAATGTCAAATACCATATTAATAAAAAGTTTTTCTTCATTTTTGTTTGTTACTTTTTGTATTTTCATAGCTGATTAATAAAATCAATTTTACTTTTTTTTAACAAAAATATAAAATAAAATTTATTTTAAAAATTCTTTGTATTTTTTTGAATTGAATAAATGTATTTGATTGAATATAAATAAATTGAAGTTTTTAAAGTTTATTTCTATTACTTTTTTTGTGCATAAATTCTTAAATTTAAGGTAGATAATTTACAAAAATTTTGTTTTAATGTTACGCCTGAAAATTTTTTATTAATTAAAACATAAAACGAACTGTTATTGATTTTATTTATATTTTTTTATGACAAAATACAATGTTTTTTTCAAAAAAGCATTCATAATTTAATCAAAAAAACTTTTTTGGTTAAAAAATATAATTTTCTTGTTTTTTACAATTGCTTGATATTCAGAATTTTAAATTCAGTTCTTCTATTCAAAGCTTTGCCTTCGGGTGTAGTGTTTTCAGAAATTGGCACATCAAATCCATAGCCTTTGTAAGTTAGTCTTTCTTTAGCTATTCCTTTGTTAATTAGATAATTATATACTGCTTTTGCTCTATTTTCCGAAAGCTCTATGTTGTATGTTTTTGTTCCTTCGTTATCGGTGTGTCCTGCAATTTCAATTTTTGTAATTGTCTCATTTTCAGTTAAAAATTGAAATAATTTATTTAGTTCATAATTCGATTTTTCGAGCAGTTCAAAAGAAGCGGTTTGGAAAAAAATATTTTTTAAAATGATACTTTCACCGATTTGGATGGGTTGGAGTTCAACGGTTAAAATATGAGGTTTCATTTTATCAATTTCAGTTTTTAAAATAAAATTCGATGAGTAAAACAAATATTTATCTCTCTGAACAGTAAGTAGATAGTCTTTATTAACGGGTAAACTGATAAAAAATTCACCGGTAAAAGCATCAGAATAAGAGGTAATAAGCAACTGATTTTTTTCTGGGTCGATGAAAGAAAATTTTGCTTGCAAAGTTTTTTTTGTTTTAGCATCTATCACTCTGCCTTTGATGTACTTAACCGGAATGGGCTTAATTTTTTCGGGCAAAAGAAAAGTGAAAATATCTAAGTCGGAATTGAGACGATTTGAAGCAAAATATGCCAAATTTCCACGTGAATTGGTAATTAAACCAATATCGTCTTTGTGGGTGTTAATCGGAAAACCTAAATTTAGTGGAGTTGTCCATTTTCCATTTTCATTTTTTCGGCTTAAAAATAGGTCTAACTTTCCCATTCCCAGCCAGTTATCGGAAGCAAAATAGAGCGTTTGATTGTCGGGGTGAATAAATGGCGACATTTCATTTCCTTTGGTATTGATACTATCACCCAGATTTTCAGGTATTTGCCAAAGTCCGGTTTCTAAATTTAACTTGCTTACCCAAATATCTTGCCCACCAAAACCACCTTTTCGTGCCGAAGCAAAATAAAGTTCCGTGCCGGTAGATGAAATTGAAGGTTGCGCGTCCCATGCTTCTGAATTTAATAAACCCGGAACTTTTCGAGCTTCTGACCATGTATTAAGCTGTTTTACAGAGTAATAGATGTCGCAGCATTTTTCCAAACCATCGGCACATGTGCAGCGAGTAAAAAAAAGTATTCGTCCATCAGCGGAAATCGAACACGCCCCTTCGTTTCCTAAAGTGGTGAAAGGCGGAGGTAAAGGTTTGGCTTTTGTCCACTGGGTCTGAAGAGTATCGGAATAAAAGACTGATTCATTGTAACTTACGTAAATATCTTCTTTGAAGCTGCTTACAGATTCTTTGTCGTGCAATTTTACAGTTGTAAAAAGTTGAGTTTCATCAACGGTAAGCGAAGGCCAATAATCGTTAAATTCGGTATTAACATTTTTTCCTAAATGTACGGGCTTAAAATCGACCGGATTTTGAATTTGTTTGTTGCCAAATTCTGCTTTTTTCTTTAAAAAAAGTGCTTTTTCTAAAAGATTTTGATTTTTTTGTTCAAAAGTCAGAAATTCATTAATATTTTTTTCAGCTTCATTGTATTTTCCCATATTGAGTTGAAGCTCAGCTAAAAACAAAAAAATTTTCGGAAAAAAAGCTCTATTAATATCAATTACTTTTTGAAAAGCCTCAATTTCATTTTCATATTTTTTTTGTGTATGAAAAATTTCAGCTTCCAGCAGATAGACTTCAATAAATGCAGGGTCTTGAAAAATAGCTTTTTGAGTAAAAACCAAAGCATTTTCCAAATTCCCATTATTTATTTCAGAAAGAGCAGACTCATATAATTTTATAGCTTTCTTTGATTGAGAGCTATAATTTTGAGCGTTCGACTGTGAAAGAAGAAACCAAAAAAAAGCCAATAAAAGTATATTTTTCATCTTTTTTGCGTACAAGTTATTAAAATTTGAGAAGCGTAAAATAATGTAACTTTTTATAAAAATAACTATATTTTGCTATTTATAGAATGTTAGTTACAATTCATTTTACGTTTAAAAAGTTTTTTACGCAAGATAAGAAAAAAATAGAATTAAAAAAAATTTGATTAAATAAAAAAAATACTAAGGTATTTTCATAAATTTATGAGCTTGAATAGAAATAGCCCATTTCGTATTTTTTTTAATATATTCTACTATTTTGGGTGTAAATTCCTCTCTTTTACTCCATTCCGGTTGCAAGTACAATTTACAATTTTTATTCACTTTTGTAGCACATTCTTCTGCCCAAGCAAAATCGTTGTCATCAAAAATAATGACTTTCAATTCATTAGCAAGCATATAAATTGTTTTTTCGGGCGGCTGTTGGCGTTTTGGCGATAAACAAATCCAGTCCCATTCGCCCGTTAGTGGATAAGCACCTGAGGTTTCAATGTGAAGGTCAATGCCACGCTCGCTTAATTCGTTGCAAAGTGGCCATAAATTGTAAGATGTTGGTTCTCCGCCTGTTACAACTATAACACCTGAACCGGCACGCGCGGCACTATCGGCAATTCTATCCACTTTAGCCAATTTATGCTTATCGGCAACCCACGAAATTTTTGTATCGCACCAATTACAGCCTATATCGCAACCACCTATTCTTATGAAATAAGCCGGTTTTCCCATGTGATAGCCTTCACCTTGAACGGTGTAAAATTCTTCGATAAGTGGCAGTTTTTGCCCATTTTCAAAAATGTCTTCTTTCATTTTTTGTTTTAAAAATCAATTTTTTTTCTTTATTGAACTTTTTTTTCTTTACTAAAAACCCCTATTTTATATTTAATTTTTTACTTTTTTTGGTTTGAATAAAAAAGCGGGCAAAAGTAATTTTTTTTTTCCAAAAAAACATAAAAATTATTACTTTTGTGAAAAGTTTAAATTTTTTTATAAAATTTTGACTTCATTTAATTTTTTCCTTGATAATATTTTTATGAAAAATATTTTTTTATTTGTTTTTATAGGTTTTATAATTCATTCGCAAGCTCAAATCAATTCAAAAACAGAGTTTTCGAGAAAAAATTTGGATATCAATAAAACCGGTTGGACTTCTAAAGAACTCAATCGTGCCAATACTTTTCATAAAATTGCCTATCTCACCTTGGAGGAAAAAATGATAATCTATTACATTAATTTAGCACGAATTAATTCAAAAAAGTTTGCAAAAACCATTTTAAGCAGTTACATCGATTCGATTGGAACTGCTAACAACCAAGTAAATTCTTTAAAACGCGATTTATTGGTTCAAAAAAACACAAAACCATTGACTCCCGAAAAAGAATTGTGCCAAATGGCTAAAAATTATGCCATTTTTCAAAGCAAAACTTCTCAAATCGGTTCGCAAAATTTTGTAGAACGAATAAAAAAACTTTGCGAATCGGAACGCTATTTTGATGTGAAAGAACTGATGGTTTATTCAAAAAACAAACCTCTTGATATTGCTATTAGCATACTTGCCGGAAGCGACGAAAGCGGTGCCATACCCGAAGACATTGCAAAAAAACAACGAAAAGTAATTTTTGCTAAAGACTTCAATACCATTGGTTTGTCTGTAAAAACGCACACTGAATATGAATATGTTTGTATTTTTGAAATTGGAAATAGAGATTACAGAGTTAAAAAACCGCTCACTCCAAAGCAAAAACAAAAAATAGAAAAAAAACAGCGTAAATTGGATTTTAAAAACCGTAAACGAATGGACAAAGGTAAAAAACCCAAAGAACCTAAAAAAGATAAAGACAAAATGGATTGTAATCCTAAGCCTGAAGAAACTTAAATTTTTTCGTATTTTTTTCCTTATTTACTTTCGTGAAAAAATGCTATATTCCTTCGCATTGGTTTCACTCACCGTTACATGGTTTACTCTTGCCCAATTCGGACCTTCGTGGCACCAAAGTATAAAAAATTCTAAATCTTCCGCGTTGCCTTGAGCTTCAATGTAAACCGATTTGTCGGGCATATTTTTCACAAAACCTTTAATATTCAGTTCATTAGCCTTTAAAACGGTGGCATGTCTAAATCCCACATTTTGAACTTTTCCAAATACCTGAATAATTTTTGTTCGTTTCACTTTTTTTATGTAAAAAAAATATTTATTTTAAATTTAAAAGTTTTTTTAATTGATATAGAATTTTTACATCAATTGATTTCTACAAGTCCAAAAAATAATTATCAAAAAGTTGTTTATTAAAACATTAACATAATAATTGATGGATTTTAGCATTTATTCAAAGTTTGTTTCTGCTATATTAATTAAAATTTTTTCAAGCAAATCGCGCATTTCAGTATCTTTGCATGTATAATTATTGACCATTATGGCAAAAGCCATTTCTTGTCCCGACGCAGCAGTCGCATAGCCTGAATAAGCTCTAACTTTGCTAATAGAGCCACTTTTTGCACGAACATTGTCTTCTGCAACCGATTTTTTACACATATTGCGAAGTGTTCCTGATTTTCCGGCAACGGGTAAAGAATTATTGAAAGCAGTATAATATTTTCCGGTATTTTTCATGTATTGTAACAGAAAAACCAATTGGCGCGAAGTTACAAAATTGTATCGAGTTAAACCGCTTCCATCTCTAATGAACATACCTTCCGTATCCATTCCTTTTTTTTGCCAAAACATTTTTAAAGCCTCTGCTCCCGATTCTGAATCGTTCATATTCAGTAACTTAATACCTATATGTGTAAGTAAATGTTCGGGATAAAGATTGAAACTAATTTTATTGGTGGTATAAACAATTTCCGAAAGTTTTGGCGAAAAAGTAGTATAGATTTCTTTTCTTTTGGTGTAAACCAAACTTTTTTCTAAATTCATTTTGCGAATTGTAGTAGCTGATTTTGAGATTATTAGGCCAATAGTTTTTAAATAACGTTCCAGTTCCAAAGCTGCAAAATGTGCAGGGTCGGGTAGGGCAGCCTTGATGGTAAAATTGGAGCTTGCCTTTGGAATAGTGCCTCTAATTTCGCGTTCATACACATAAGGTGCGCCGAAAACAAAGGCTTCATCAGCTTTAGAATCAGAAGCTTTCACATAGTTTGTAAGTTTTAAAAAGGGTATTTCGGGTTTAATTTCAGTTATATACGTTGTGTCGCCGGCATTTGCACCCGATTTGAAAGTGATTTCAAAAAAATCATCGTAGATGGAAAGTCCGCAAGCTCCTGCTCCATAATAATTTGCAATGTCTTCCCATGCCCGTAAATTTGGAATGATGTTGGTAGAAAAATATTGAGCATCGCCCACAATTGCTCCTTCTATTTTATTGATACCTAATGCTTTAATTTTTTCAGCCCACTCCGAAAGGAAAAAAGGATTTTTGTAATTTTGTTCAAATCGCGAAGAACCCAAAGTTGGGTCGCCACCACCTTTTATATAAATATTTCCGTATAAAATTCCGTTTTTAATTTCTCCGTCGTATTGAATTTTTGTTTCAAAACGGTGGTTTTCGCCAAAAAGTTCTAAAGCTGTTGCGGTAGAAAAAAGTTTCATGGTAGAAGCCGGCGACAAACTCATGTCTGGATTGAAAGCAGCAATTTCTTTTCCGGTTTTTACATCAATTAATAAAAAGCCAACTGAGGCATTTTTCATGCCTTTTTCTTTTGTAAATTGAATGATTTTTTCTTGCATAGAAAATGCTGAACTACTTTTCTGTGCATTTCCATTATCACAAGCTGTTAAAAGGTATAAAATAGTTAAAAACAGAAGCTGTGTATAGTTTTTTTTCATAATATTTTTTAGAATTTATTGTTTTTAAAAAGTAGTTTGCCTTTTTTTTATAAAAAATTAAGATATTATTTTTATAAAAAAAAGAAGGCAAACTTTTAATATGAATTGAAAATTAAGCATTTGCTTTCATCCAATTTACCAGACCTTTTTTATCAATTATTTCCATTAACTCTTTTGGAAGTGGCTCAAAATTAAATACTTTGTCGTTGAGTTTTACTTCGCCTTTTTGAAAATCGATGGTAAAAACATCGCCTTGTTTGTAATTTTCAACCACTTTGGGCAGTACGATTAAAAGCAATCCTTGATTAATAGCCGAGCGGTAAAAAATTCGATTTACTGATTTGACTATCACAGCTTTAACTCCAGCATAAGCCAAGCCAACGGCAGGGTGTTCGCGCGAACTTCCGCAGCCAAAATTATCACCGGCAATTACAATATCACCTTCTTTAATGTTTTTACTGAAATTTTTGTCGAAACCTTCAAACAAATGAGGCATAATAGCTTTTCCGTCTGAGCTTAACACATTGTAAGTCAGGTTTCCTGCAAACATTTGGTCGGTATTTAGATTGTCCACATCGGCATAATTCCAAATACCATCAACCGAACGGCGTTGGTCGTTTTCGGCAATTGTGAGCGAGGAACTTTGTGCAACTGAATAGGGGAATTTATCGTTGGTTTCGATGCCGCGGCTGTCGCGAATTTCACCAAAAAGTGCCGAATAGGCTACATTTGCGGGCGAAGCTAAGTAAATATTGGCTTTTTCGTTGCCCATTCTGCCCAAGAAGTTGCGATTGGCGGTCGAAATAACATTAAAACCGTCTGCGGGAATGCCTTGTCCGGTTCCCAAACACGGTCCACATGATGCTGAAAGAACATTTGCGCCCGATTCCAGAAAAATTTCAATCAATCCTTCTTTCATGGCTTCTAAATAAATTTTTTGTGAAGCCGGTGTTATTAAAAGTTGAAATCCTTCCTTAATTTTTTTCCCTTTCAAAATCTCTGCTGCCTGACGCAAATCTTCGATTCTTCCGTTGGTGCATGTGCCTATAAAACCTTGATTAATAGGCGTTCCAGTAACTTGAGCGAGGGCTTTTACGTTGTCCACATTGTGCGGCGCGGCTACCACTGGAAATAGAGTATCTAAATCAATTTCAATTTTTTTTTCATAAATAGCTTGGTCATCAGCCCAAGTTCCATTTTCGATTTTTTCGTTCCCATAAAAGCTTGCAAGGACTTCATCGGGAGGAAAAACCGCATTTTTAGCTCCCATTTCAGAAGCCAAATTAGCTAAAGTCATTCGTTCAGAAATACCTAAAGACTTTACACCTTCACCATGAAATTCTATCGACATGTAATTTGCACCATCGGCACCAATCATTCCAATTATCCAAAGCGAAATATCTTTTGCATAAACGCCTTTTTTCAATTTTCCATGAAGTGTAACTTTCATTGATTCAGGCACTCTAAACCAAGTTTGGCCTCTTTTCCAAAGTCCGGCAGATTCGGTGCGGTCTATTCCGGCAGCCATTGCGTTGAAAGCTCCGGCGGTGCAAGTATGGCTATCGCTACCCACAATAATCATGCTGGGTTGAGCGTGATACGACATAATTTGATGACAAATTCCTTTTCCGGCATCGTAAAATTTTTCAATGCCTTGAGTTTTTACAATTTCTCTAATTTGCTGATATTGAGTAGCTAACTTAGCACTTGTGGGTGGTGCATTGTGGTCGAGAACAATGAGCATTTGTTCGGGAAAAGCAATTTTTTGACCGTCCATTTTTTCAAAAGTACTTTTTATACTTGCCGTATTGTCGTGAGTAAGAACAATATCGGGCTTTTTAAAAACGATGCTGCCCACAGGTGCATCAAATATTTTTTCAACAAAAGTTCTTGCCATTTTTTTCCAAGTAAAATTTTATTAATTAATTGTTTATCAGTATATTAAATTTAAAGATATTCTTTTTCATTTTTTTCAAAAATAATTTATTTTTTAGAATAAAATGCCTTTATTTTTTTTCTAACTATTTTTTTAGCATCTTTTTTAAAAATATTTAAAAAGAGCGATTATATAAGAAAAGTAAACAGATATTTTATAAAAAAAAACGCTCTTGTTTGAAAAAACAAAAGCGAGTTTTATTTATGATGAAAATAAAATTAAAGTACAGTATTGTGCAAATATTTATAATAATTTTCAGTTGAATGATGCAAATGATTTTTTGCTTCTTCAAAAGCTCTTGCTTTATTTTTTTCTTTTAAAGCTTCAAAAATTTTTGTGTGATAGTTGAGAGTAATCAATTTTTCACCTTCTATGTTTGAATAAATTAAATTTCTCATGCGTGGAAGTAGCGTGTATATAGGTTCCATAGTAACCTGAATGATAGGATTATGCGTTGCTTTAGCTACTAAAAGGTGAAATTTATTGTCCAAATCAGATTCTAACTGAGTATCATCGGGATTGCATTCTGCAAATTCTTTTAAATTGGCTTTGATTTCAGTCAAATCGTCTTCGGTTCTTTGCAAGCAGGCTAATTTAACTATATGAGGTTCAAATAATTGCCGAACTTCAATAAACTGAGCAATCAAATTTCTATCGAATTGCAAGTCGTAGTATAAATTCAAACTACTGATTGCGTCTTTGATGTTTAAACCTTTAACACGCATTCCACTGCCTTTGGTAATTTCAATTAAACCTCTGGCACTCAGGCGTCTAAGGGCTTCTCTAAGAGCGGTGCGACTTACTCCAAACGACTCACAAAGTTCGCGTTCGGTAGGTAATTTTGCACCAATGGGGAGTTTTTTTTCTCTAATAGCACTCTCTATTCTACGCTCTATTTTTTGGCTAAGTGTTATTTTATTGCCAATTTTTTTAAAAATATCGTCCATTTATGTCATTTTT
The DNA here is from genome assembly GCA_020721325.1 of Paludibacter propionicigenes. Classification (GTDB taxonomy): domain Bacteria; phylum Bacteroidota; class Bacteroidia; order Bacteroidales; family JAIFNL01; genus JAIFNL01. The sequence goes on along the minus strand of DYNA01000013.1, from coordinate 3,844 downwards.
TATATAATTGTCCGTTTTTTTATTTTCTATTTTTAGTTTTTTACGAATAATTTTGCTTAAGCTAAAAAAATATTTGATTGCTAATTTATTTTTTAAATCATGCAAAGATATAATATTTTTTGATTTTATTAAATTTTTATAAAAATCTTTGTAAAATTTATTTTTGAAGAATTTTAAATTAAAATATATGAGTATTATTTTTTGTAAAAAAGTAATTTTTTTTGTAAAAGTCATTAAAAAAAGAGGAGTATTGTTATAATCAGAATTGTTTTTTTAGTTCTAATTTGAATATTTTCGTAGTCAATATATGAAATACTAATAACTTGGATTTCAATTATTTAACAAATCTGAAAATTGAAAAATTAAAGAATTAACTTATTAAATATTGGATAAAAAATTCGTTAAATTAGCATCTAAAGAAATACCCATTTTTTTTCGTAATCGACTTCTTGCGGTTTTAACGCTATCTACTTGAATAGAAAGTATTTCTGCAATTTCTTTTGAACTGAGATTAAGTCGGAGTAAAATGCTCAATTTCAATTCAGTAGGTGATAAATCGGAATATTTTTCGAGTAGGTTTTTAGAGAAATTTGGGTGAACTTTTTCAAATCGAATTTTAAAATCCTCCCAAATATTGTTATCTACTTTGAACAATAATTTTTCAACAAAATCATTGAACTCATTTCTAAGTTTATTAAAATTGTGGACATTAAAACTCTCTTTAAGCTCCTCAACCATTTTAAGTATTTCGGTATTTTGCTTTGCCATAAAAAGGGTATTGCTGGCAAGCTCTCTGTCTTTGAAATCTATAGTTTCTTTTAAAATTCGATTAATTTCTTTTTCATTTTTTATCTTATCTCTGTAAAAATCAATGAGTTTGAGCATTGAACGCACACGGGCATTAAATTCAATCCGGTTTACGGGCTTACGCATAAAATCAATGGCTCCGCTTTCGAGTGCTTGCTGCAAATGCCCCGAAGTGGTCATCATTCCGGTAATGATAATTACTGCAATATCAGAAGTTTCTTTGTTTTCTCTCAATTCTCTTAAAACTTTAATTCCCGAAATATCAGGCAGTTCCCAGTCTAAAAGAATTAAATCGGGTTTTTTCTTTTTAATGATGCTCAAAGCCAATCTACCCGTATTGGCTTGTAAAATTTCATAGTTTTGATTGGATTCGAGCAAAAATTCTATGTGAATTTTTAAATTAAAAACTTCGTCATCTACTACTAAAATTGTATAACTTTCCATACTAAAAATAATATTTTATTGTAAAGAATTATATTTTTTTAGCCCAATAAATTTTTTCGGAGAAGTCTAAACGATAATAATGGGCTAATTCGATGCTTAATTCGCTTATTAAATCAATGGTTTCAACTGAAAATCCGGCTTTTTTTATTTTTTCGGGATAATCTAATCCGTATAGGCGCAAGTGGTCATACTGTCCAAAATGTATTTCGCGCATTTTTGGACTTGTTATGCTTTTGTCTTCATAAGTTTCTGATTTATTGGGGTCTAACGGCACTTGTAAAATGCACCAACCCCCATTTTTCAATATTCTATATATTTCTGAAAAGGCTTTATTTTCGTCTGGAATATGCTCTAAAACATGGTTTGCCATAACTATATCAAATTCATTTTCGCCGAAAGGCATATTTTGAATATCAAGTTTTACATCGGCAATGGGCGATTCTAAATCGGCTGTAATGTATTCTAAATTAGAGAGTTGTTTAAATCTATTTAGAAACGGTTGTTCGGGTGCTATATGTAAAAATCGAGCTTTTTTTGTAAAAAAGTCGGTTTTTTTTTCCAAAAATAGCCAAATTAAGCGATGTCGTTCAAGCGATAAACAGCTTGGACACAATCTGTTATCAATTCCTTTATTTCCATAAGGTAAAAATTTTCTAAATTTTTGTTGGCAAATGGGGCATTGATAGTTTTCGCCTTTATAAAAAAAACTTACAAGTTTGCTAAACATGTAACTGAATTTTATTAAAATGGGTCTTGGAATTTTTCTGACTAAAAATTTAATTATTTTTTGCATTTTTATTTTCTGTTAATTGTTTTAGTTTTGAGTATTTTAAAAAAGTTTCGTGGGCAGAAATGATGCTTATAACAAATCCGTAATAGCTATCGAGAAATCCGCCTTTGAAAAAATAATTCCGTAAAAATTTCCAAAAAGGTTTGAGTAAAATTTGCAGAAAATTTACTTTTTTTCCTTTTTCGTAAAGCATTTTTGCACTTAAAGTGCTAAATTTGTTTGCTTGTAAAATATGTTGGTCAATGGAATAATATGAGTAATGTAAAAGATTGCCTTTCAACAGTTTGGCTGGCATTTTTGTATCAAAAACAAGCGTTTCATGTATTTCTCCTTTCCAAGTTGCTGTGTTATTTTTCCACATTCGCGTTTTGATATCGGGGTACCAACCTCCGTGTTTTATCCATTTTCCACAATAATTATTGAGTCTTTGAACTTGAAAAGACTGTGTTATTAAATTGTTGGTTTTTAATTTGTTAATTGAATTTATTAATTCTTCCGATAAAACTTCATCGGCATCAATTGAAAAGATATAATCAAAAATAACGAGTGAATTGGCATAGTTTTTTTGTGCCGAATAATTTTCAAATTTATTTTCATAAAATCGGCAATTAAATTTTTGACAGATTTCTTTGGTATCATCGGTTGAAAAGGAATCGACTACAATAATTTCGTCGGCTACGCTAATGATTGATTTTAAGCATTTTTCAATGTTTTTTTGTTCATTAAAAGTGATAATAACAAAAGATATTTTCATAAAATAAATTCTTTTTTTTAAAACGAAAAAACTAATTTTACTTTGTCAAAAAATAACTTTTTTTTGAGTTTAAAATTTTCAAGTGGGGTATTTAATTCTCCCTTAAATGGTTCACCCATTTTTAAATAAAATTTATAGAATGTAGAACTACTCATTCCCCACTTTAATAAAAATTGTCTTCGCCCGTTATTTTTAACTACTTTTTGTGTCGATTTCGACATAAAATGGTAAACTTTGCTTTCTCCAACTATCTTAAAATAGCGAACTCCAATTTTCCATAATTTCATGGAAATATCAGGGTCTGAATACATTCCGGGAGAAAATTCGAGACTAAAACCACCTATTAGATTCCAAATTTGTCGATGCATAACTGAAGGTGGCCAAGAACTTCCATTTTTATCAGATATTTTAATTTGCTGGTATTTTCCTAAGAAATTTTTTTCTTGAAAACTTTTAGGGTCGCGTCCAAAATCATAAGGTGCAGAAACAGCTTTATTGCCAGTAAAAACGGGTTCGATAAGTGAAGCTGACAGATAGAAAAAGTGATTTGGAAGAGATTCGATTTCGTTTTTTAAAAATTTATCCCATTCGGGCGAAACGTACATATCATCGTTCATATAAACAATGTAATCGGTTTGAGCAATCGAAAAAGCTGCATTTACTGCTGCGCAAATGCCTATATTTTTAGAAGAAAAAGTATGCTTAATTTCCTTACTTTCAAGCCATTGTTTTGTATTATCGGCATTTTCATTTACATGTACAATTATTTCATGTTCAAATGATGAATTCTGTTCGATGGCACGAATACAAAATTGAAGCAATTCTAAATTATTCCAAGTTGGTATTAAAATTGAAAATACCGGATTATTTTTATTTTTGTAATTAAAAAACTCTATCATTTTTAAAAAATTGCATCTATTTACTTAATGGCATTATTTGTGTTTTTTTACAACAACAGAAAAGTTATGAATTTTTAATGTTGAAAAATGAATGTTATTTTTTTGCAAATTTAATTTAGTTTCGCTAAAAATGCAAATATATTTTTTAGT
>DYNA01000012.1 GCA_020721325.1 Paludibacter propionicigenes | reverse complement strand
TCGACCAAAAACAAAGTAAGATGTAAATGTTATTTATTTACGATTACTTAGCTAAATTCCAAGCTGTAAATTTTTAGAAAATGTCATACATATTGTTTTTGCGAATAATTTTTCAAATTGAGTTATCAAAAATTTATATCTACAACAACACTGACTCCTTGGTCTAAAACGCTCTTAATCATACAAGTACCGTTTACTGATTTAGCGCGTGTAATGATGTTGTTTAAGCCCATTCCTTTGTTTCGACTGTTCATAACTGCTTGTACATCAAACCCTACACCATCGTCTTCGTACAAAAGTTGTAATTTTTTATCTTTTTCATTGAGCGTTATATTAATGTGTTGAGCTTTTGCATACTTTATAGTGTTATTAATCAGTTCTTTAACTATTCTATAAAGAACGATTTCTACCGTTTTATTAAAATTTTTAGAAGTAACATTTGGGTCGAATAAAATATCGATTTGTTCGGTTAAATTTAATTTTTGGCAAAAACTTTCGATGGCTGCTACCAAGCCAAAATCGCGTATTACGCTTGGCATCAGATTGTTAGAAATATCTTTGGCACTGGCTATGGCTTCATCTATCATTTCGGTGGCTTGAAGAATAAGTTCGCTGCGGTCTTTCTTTTTCAAATCTTTATCGTCTAACTGATTGATAAAAAGCTTGATAGTTGAAAGAAGCGGTCCCAAACCATCGTGCAAATCTTTTGCAAAACGCTTGCGTTCCCGTTCTTCGGTTTCTATTACGGTGCGAAGTATCATTTGCTCGTTTTCTTTTCTGTCCACAATATCGTGAACCATCAGCATTACTTGCTTATTGCTCTCATTTTGTAAGATTTTACTTCGTATCTGAACCGGTATTATTCGCCCGTCTTTGGCTACGGCATAGTCTAAAGCTATGGGATTTAATCGGGTATTATTTTCAAAAAAATTGCGCAATTGGTCAAAATAATTATTAAAAATCATGCTATCATCGCTCAAATTTCGCAATTCGTCGAGTTCGTAGCCAAAATATTCTGTTACTGCCGGATTTATTTGTACAAAATTGAGTTTTGAATTGATAATAAAAACAGGGTCATTGCTGTTTTTGATGATGTAATTGAGGCTATTTTTCGAATCGGTATTTTGACTGTCGCGATTTTGTTTGTTTAAAAAATCAGATATTATTTTTTGAATGTTGCGTATTTCGTTTTTAAAATTGTCGGTAAAATGATAATTTGAATCGATTTCTATGGAAATAAATCCGATAATTTTGCGCGACCACAATATTGGAAATAATACTGCCGTATGCACATTGCGACCCGAAAAAAAATGGTTAAAATATTTATCTGTTGTATTTATTTCTCTTATTATTAATGCTTTACCTTCTTTTAAGCGAGTTAAAAAATGAAAATCGGCTTGAACTAATTTTTCGCGTATAGAAATTGAATTTTTAGAATAGAAACTATCTATTTCGGCTGTTTCTTCTATTGAATTGAAGCGATAATATAAAATAGAATCGAACTTGTAATGTCTTGTTATTAAGCGAAGTACATTTTTAAAAGATTCGGGAGAATCATTTTCAATAAGTAAATTGTATAAAGCATGATAAAATTTTGCTTCGTGCAAATTTTTTTGTGTTACTTCCATTTTTTTCTTTTTTAAAATAGGGATTGGATTTGTTTAAAAACTTTTGTTAGCATGGGAAAAGTTAATATTATCAATATCAAGAAAATAAGATAAACACTGGTATTTATTTTTTTACTTTCGACTGAAAATTTAAGTGCCGTACCGAGCGATTTTTTTGGCTTAAATTTTCCCGAAAGGATTTGAGTTGAAAAAATTTCATCGAGCAATAGATGACTAAAATATCCTATTCCAACGGCTGCTGCCATTGTAAAACGATACATTAAAGGCACATTGAATAAGTTTAGCAATAAAAAAACAGCCAAAAAACTGATAAAAATAGCCGGAATGGAATGAAACATTCCGCGATGTTTGGTATATTTTTTAAACAGTGGTGGCAGCAAAAAGAAAAATGTTAAAAAAGTAGCTAAAGGTGCTATAAATGAGATGGTTATGTTTTCATTGCTCATATTGTAAGCCATAAAAAAAGCAATGCCCGCAGCTACAAGCGCGTAAAAACCGAATAATATTTTTACGGGTAAACCACTGTCGCTATCTAAATCGGGTAAAAATGAGCCAATTACCGTATTTAGAAATACCAAAGTCAAAATGCCGATGCTGGTAACAAGTTCCAAAATGTAACTGCCCATCATAAGTAAAAATCCGGTTACGATGCCTACCGAAGTATGTGTTTTAAATCCTGCCATTTTTTTTCTAAAAAAGTTAAATTATTTTTTCTGTCATTGTTCGTGTTTCGTATTTTACGTTGCCACCCAATGATTTAATTTTTTTCTTAAAGCGAATTAATTCGCTGCTTCTTAAATCGGGAGTATTTGCTTTTGATAATATTATTCTTGAATTAATTTCCTTATTTTCAATTAATTGAATTTTTAGCAAATCAATTGCAGTTTCAATTTGTTTTATTGCGTGAAGCAATTTTTGTCCTTTTAATTCTACAAAAAAAGCTATTTTTTTCTTTTTTTCTTCTCCGCAAATTAAAAACAAATAATCGCATTTTTTTTCAATTTCTGACTTTAAAATGCAATCATCTAATTTTATTTTGCAAATTTTTTGATGGTTTACATTTTCAATAGAAAATTTTTGTCCTTTTTCTATCGCATTGATTATGTTATGGTTCGTACATTCGCAACAGATTGGGTATTCGGTTCTAAAATATTCACAGCTCATTGGTCTTGGAGTTCAAATAAATTATCAAAATCATTATTTATCAGCGTAGAAGCATGGTCAATTTCTTCAATTCTAACTAATTTTAACTCTTGGTCGTTGATGTTAAAAATTTCACCATTATCAATTTTGAATGTCGAAATTTTATCAAAATCTATCCAAATTTCTTTTTGAATGATTTGATTGGCTTGGTTTTCTTTTGATTTACCTACATTCTTTGCAAAAATAAGATTGTTGAACGAAGATAAAATATATGGGCTATGAGTAGTTACAATTATCTGACTATCAGTCAGATTGATAAAAAGAGTTATCAATTCAATTAATTTTTTTTGAGCTATCGGATACAAATGAGCTTCCGGTTCTTCAATAATTAAAAAGATTTTGTCTTTATTTAAAATAAACAAAAATAATTGTTGCAAAATCCAAACTACTTCTTGCTGACCTGATGATGCGAAGTTTAATTTAACAAAATTTTCTGAGTCATAAAAAATTTTATCTCCCAAAGAATCAAAATGATAGCGACCTTTAAGAATTGAAACGATTTTTTCTAAAGCAATATTCAAAAAAATATTATCCGGTATATTTTTTTGATTTAGTTTGGCTTCTTCAATAATTTCCTCAAATGAAAGGCTAAAACCTTTTTTTAACCGCTGAATACTTTGCAAGAAAATTTTCATCAGAAAATCTAATTGATAAGTATCAATCGTTTGTAATTGCTCAGAAAGTGTGGCTATAAGACTTCGTCCTGCCGGAATAAAGAAGGTATCTTTATCGTCTCCGAAAAATAAATTTATATCGTTTTCAATTTGTTTTCTTGCTTCTTTTTTATAAAAATTTATTTCTCTATAATCTTTTGAACTTAACAAAGCATTGTTTTTTGTAAAATATTCTTTTCTAAAATCGGTTATTTTTTCACAAATTTTTAATAAATCTTTATACGTTTTGTCCTTTTTTTTGTCTTCGTTTGTTTTATTATTTTTAAATGAAATATTAATTTTTTGTGAAGAATTTAATGAAATTTCCAAAAAACGATTATTTCTATAATGATATTGTATTTCAAAAGATTGTAAATGTTTAGTCGTTCCAAAAAAATTCGGTGAAAATTTTTGGCGTATTTTAAATAAAAAATTTTGGTCTAACAAGTTTTCAATTTCTTGTTCATTGTATAAATATTCTATCAAATCGGTTCGGAGCGATTTGAAAAAGTAAACAAGCTTTGCAATGGTACTTTTTCCGGTTGCCTGTTCGCCAATCAAAATCAAGAAATCAGTGATTTTAATTTCAATTTTCTTTATAGGTCCAAAATTTTGTACTACTAAACTCTGATTCATTTGTTTGTTTTGTTTTTAATTTTAGAATTATTAAATTTCTTTTGTCAAATTGAAAATTTTTCATTAATTTTCTTAATACATTGAAATATAATAATTTACACTTAAAAAAATATTTTTATTTTCAAATTATTTATTTTCAAATGAGCGAATTGTATTTTTTTCTGGAGGAAAAGAAATTTTTAAATATATCCATTTATTTTTAAAAAAAAGAAATAATTTGAAAAAGAAAACAGATATAAAAATTCCTAATAAAGCACCGCCAAAAATATCGGTAGGGTAGTGGACGCCCCAATAAATTCGGCTATAAGAAACCGTAAAAGCCCAAACAAAAATACTCCAAGTGTAGATTTTATTTTGGAAAATAAGAGAGCTAAAAAGTGCCAATGAAAAAGAATTGGCTGCATGAGAAGACACAAATCCGTACAAACCGCCTTTGTAAAATTCTCCGTGTGCTTCTTGATGCAAGTGCAAAAGACCCACTAAATCAGGCGAATGGCTCGGACGCAGGCGGTCAAAAACTTCTTTAAATAGATGTACCGAAATCCAATCGGAAGCCGAAACGCTCACCAACAAAAAAAAGAATAGATATGATGCCGTGCGAAAGTTGAACTTTTTGAAAATGAGGAATATAATAGCCAAATATAAAGGTATCCAAATTCGGCTATTGCTCATTTGCCACATGAAACCATCTAAAAAAGAAGTGTGTAAGCCATTTATGAGCAACAAAAGCTCTTTATCGGCGTTAAGAATAAAATCCATTTTCTTTTCTATTTTGTATAAAAAAAAATTATTTGTTTTGTAAAAAATAGCTTTTTTTTAATTCAAAAATTGAATTTTTTTCCTTTTTTTACAATTTCGGTATCCTTTTTTATTTGTTTAACTCTCTCCAAATCAAGTCTTTTAATTGTAATAAACCTTGTTGGGTTATAGAAGAAATAAATAAACTGGGTATCTGTGGTAATTCTTTTTTTATTTCTTCAATCAACTCTTCATCAAGCATATCCGATTTACTGATTGCCAAAATACGTTGTTTGTCGAGCAATTCGGGATTATAAACTTTTAATTCGTTGAGCAAAATTTCATATTCTTTTTTAATATCTTTTGTATCAGCCGGAATTAAAAAGAGCAAAAGCGAATTGCGCTCAATATGTCTTAAAAACCTTAAACCCAAGCCTTTACCTTCTGAGGCTCCTTCTATAATGCCCGGAATATCAGCCATTATGAACGAATGTTCGTCTCGATAGGAAACGATGCCCAAGTTGGGAACTAAAGTGGTAAAAGCGTAATCGGCTATTTTGGGTTTTGCAGCCGAAACAACTGATAAAAGCGTTGATTTTCCGGCATTTGGAAATCCCACTAAACCTACATCGGCAAGAACTTTAAGTTCCAATATTTTCCAACCTTCAATGTTGTCTTCGCCGGGCTGGGCATAGCGCGGTGCCTGATTGGTAGAAGATTTGAAATGCCAATTGCCTAAACCGCCTCTGCCGCCTTGTTCCAAAATTTCGGTTTGACCTTCTTGTGTTATTTCAAACAAAACATTGCCCGTTTCGGCGTCTTTGGCTATCGTGCCAAGTGGTACATCAATGATTTCGTCTTTGCCCTGCGAACCTGTCGAACAAGCTCCGCTGCCACTGGTGCCGTCTTGGGCAAAAATATGTTTTCGGTATCGCAAATGCAGTAATGTCCACATTTGCTGGTTGCCGCGCAAAATTACATGACCACCTCTTCCGCCGTCGCCGCCGTCGGGTCCGCCCATTGCCATCGATTTTTCACGTCTGAAATGAGCCGAACCCGCACCGCCACGACCCGAACGAGTATATATTTTTACATAATCTACAAAATTTGTTCCTGCCATTTTTTTTTTCAAAATGTGTATAACCAATTCATTTTAAACTGTTTGAATTGAATTTTCAGTTTAATCTATTTGTTCGTTAATTTTTTTAAAGAATTTGAAATTTACTTTTTTTATATAAGTTTAAAATTAAAAAATTATAAATTTTTGTATATATTCTATTTTTAAAATTAAAAAATTAACGAATTTTTGCTCTTTATTACAGTATAAAATTGTTTTGGTTTAAAAAAAAGTATGTTAAAAACTTTGTTTCGTATAAATAATTTATAATGTATTGAAATTCAACAAAATAAAATAAAAATGAACAAAGTTTTACTAATTATTTATTATTCAAGCGAAAATTATAATTTATCCAAAACCGCATATAAAAGCTCAGAAATTTCATCTAAACTGCCAACTCCTTTAACGCTAACTGCTTTATTTTTAGCCTTGTAATGTTCCATAACCGGAGTGGTTTGTTCTTTAAAAACTTTTATCCGATTTTCAATAATGCTTACATCTTGGTCGTCGGCACGTCCCGAATCTTTTCCGCGATTGAGCAATCGAGCGATTAATTCTTGGTCATTTACTTCTAATAGAATGAGTTGTGAAATTTCCTCATTTATTTCAGACAAAAGATTATCCAGAGCTTCGGCTTGTTTTACGGTGCGCGGAAAACCGTCAAAAATGTAGCCTTTTGCCGATTTGTCGCCGTGAACAATGCTTTTAATCATGCCTACCACAATTTCGTCGGATACCAATTCGCCTTTTGCCATTATTTCTTGAGCTTTAAGCCCTAATTCCGTTTTTTGAGCTATTTGCGAACGAAGCATATCGCCCGTTGAAAGTTGAATTAGACCGTATTTTTCAATAATGCGCTGAGCTTGCGTTCCCTTGCCTGCGCCCGGAGGACCAAATAATATTAAATTGAGCATAGTATAAATTTTTTTAAGGTTGAAAAAAGTTTTTTAAAAAAAATATAATTTTGTAGAATAGATTATAAAAAAATAATCAATCTGCAACGGTATAAATATCTTCTAAATTTCGTCCATAACCATTATAATCAAGACCATAACCAACTATAAACTCGTTTGGAATTTCCAAGCCAATGTAATCTACCGGAAAACGTGCTTTGAAAATTTCGGGTTTTAATAGTAAAGTTGCAATCTTAATTTCAGCCGGTTCGTAGCCTTTGAGTTGCTTTAAAATACTTTCCATTGTATTTCCGGTATCAACAATGTCTTCTAAAACTACAACCGTTTTGTCTTTGATGTCTTCGTTTATTCCTATCAATCTTTTAACTTTTCCAGAAGAACTTGTTCCATCGTAAGATGCTAATTTTAAGAATGTTATCTGACTATCGAATTGAATTTGTTTGAATAAATCGGAGGCAAACATAAATGAGCCGTTTAAAATAGACATAAAAATTACATCTTTGTTTTTCAAGTCGTTATTAATTCTTTCAGCCACTTTGGCAATGGCAGCTTGTATTTTTTCGGAAGGAATAGAAATCCTAAATCGTTTGTCTAATAATTGAACTTCTTTCATGGAATAAGTTTTAGCACGGGAAATTTTTTTTGTAAATTTTTTTTTTTCTTATATTTTGCAAAAATACAAAATTAATTTTTATTATTTTGTATGCTTGCGCAAAAATATTCATTTAAAATGTTTTTTTTATAAAAATTTCAAATAAATATTATTTTTTTTCAAAAAAAATATAAAAAGCTATCTTGTTTTGAAAAGACAGCTTTTTATTTTTAGAATTTTAAAAAATTATGCTTTTTCGCTTGCAGTCTTAGCTGTGCGAAGTGCAAATATATCTCTATCAAATAGATACATATTATTGTCGCCTAAAAGATTTAGTTTATCAAGAATTTCTTTCACGGCGTTTTCTTCTTCAATTTGTTCATTTACAAAGAATTGAACCCAATTTAACGTTGTAAAATCTTTTTCTTCCGTGCAAAGGAAAACAATTTCGTTAATCGAATCAGTTATAAACTGCTCATGTTTAAGCACTTCGCTAAAAAGTTCCTTTACATTTTCCCACATCTGCGGCGGTTGCATTATTGCTGGAACTATCACTTTTCCACCTCTGCCATTGAGATATTGAATGAATTGCAACATGTGAGTACGTTCCTCAAGTGCTTGAGCGTAAAGCCATTTAGAGGTGCCGCTTAAACCATTGCTTTCTGCCCATACTGCCATTGAAAGGTACAAGTGCGAAGAATACATTTCTCTATCTATTTGCAAATTTATTGCTTCTTCTATTCTTTTTTTCATATTTTATTTATTTTATAATTTATTTTTTTGCTTTTTTTTAGTTATTTTAAAAAATCATCGAAATACTTTGTTATTTTTTTCATTAAATGGATACGGTCTTTGCCCATAACGTTGTGTTCGTGAGTAGGATAGGTATAAAAGTCTATTAAAATATTTTCCGATTCGGTAGCTCTTAAAAACTCTAAACTATTTTGTGGAACAACTGTTGCGTCTAAATAGCCTTCTATCACCAACAATTGCGAATTTAATTTTCCGGCATTTTCCAGAAGGCTTGTTTTTTTGTAACCTTCGGGGTTTTCTTGTGGCATGTCCATGTATCGTTCACCGTACATTACTTCATAAAATTTCCAGTCAATTACAGGTCCGCCAGCAACTCCTACTTTAAAAGTTTCCGGGTAATTTATTAAAAGCGTAATGGTCATAAAGCCACCATACGACCAACCGTGAACTCCTATGCGTTTTGCATCTACGTAAGGCAATGATTTTAAGTATTCTATGCCTTTCATTTGGTCTTGCATTTCGTTTTGTCCGCATTCTCGGTGGATTACATTTTCAAATTCTAAACCTCTATCGGAAGAACCGCGATTGTCGAGTGTAAACATAACATAATCATTTTGAGCCATATAGTAATCCCACAAACCCGTACCGGCAAGCCAAGAATTGGTTACCATTTGAGTGTGCGGACCTCCATAAACATATAAAACTACCGGATATTTTTTCCCGCTTTTGTAGTTGAGTGGTTTTATTAAACGCCCGTGAAGGTCGGTTTTTCCATCAGCAGATTTGATTGTAACCAATTCCATTTCAGGCATTTGAACGTTTGTCAAAGGATTTTTGGCGGTTAAAATATTTTTTACTAATTTTCCGGTTGTTTCCAAAATGTCTGTTTTATTTGGAGTTTTTGTGTTGGAATAGCTGTCTAAAATGTATTTAAAATTTTTACTTATCGCAAATTCGTGCATTCCTTCGGTTTGACTGATTTTTGTGGTTTTTCCTTTTTTCAAATCCAAACTGTAAAGATGTCGTTCTAAAGGACTTACTTCAGTGGAAACGTAATATAAAAATTTATCATCAGCATCAATTCCTAAAACTTCTGTAACTACCCAATTTCCTTGAGTTAATTGTTTTATGAAACTTCCTTCGGTGTCGTAAAGATATAAATGATTATAACCATCACGTTCGCTTTGCCAAATAAATTGATTGGTATTTTTATTCATAAAAATCAAATCATGCTCTGGTTCTACATATTTTTCGTGTTTTTCTTCAAAAAGTGTTTTTATCAATTTTCCGCTCAAAGCATCGTATTTGTTGAGTTTCATGTGATTTTGTTCTCGGTTGAGAACGGCTATGTAAATGTTTTTTTCGTCGGGCGACCAAGTAATGCAAGTTAAATATTTTTCCGAATCGACTTCGTCTTCTATCCAAGTTGTTTTTCCGTTGGCAAGATTGAAAACGCCAAGTGCCACATTTTCACTGCTTTCGCCTGCCATTGGATACTTTGTATTTTTAAGTTGAGCCACACGCGCAGTAACATCTACCAATGGATAATCGGTTACATCGTCTTCATTTTTCTTAAAAAATGCCAGAAAATTTCCTTTGGGCGACCAAAATATTCCATGCGAAATTCCAAATTCATTTCGGCTAACGGAAGTGCCGCAAACAATGTTTTTATCGCTAAAATTGGTTACCGAAGTTTCATCTCCTTCCGAATTTCTAAAAAATAAATTGTTTTCTTTGGTGTATGCCATAAGTTTATTTTCTTTGCAAAACTTATGATTTTCAGAGTTTTCGGGTGCCGAAACGGCTAATTTTACCGTTTTGTTTTCAATATCGTAAATGACTGCATTTTGTTGGTTTTCAAACAAAACATTGTTAAAATCGAGCCATGAATAATCGTAAAAATAAGCTAATTGTCCTTGATTTTTTTCATTTAATTTTTTATTTACGGTTTCCAAATCAACTAAGGCTTGAGGCATGTCCGAGTTGATATTGGCTTGCATTATTTTTGTGTAATCCTTTATAAATGTGTAATTTACATCATCATAACGCCATTTTGATTGAATCAAATTTTCGGGTTTGTATTGTCTGTAAGCTCCTATCGTTGCTTCATCAATGGTTAGCATTTTTTTTTGTGCCGGAGCTATATCGCTGATTAAGAATGCGATAAATAAAAGAAAACTAATTTTTTTCATTTTTTGTTTTTTTTGTAGTTTAGTTTATAAATTTGTAAAATGTTTTATTTTTTTTAGAAATAAATTTTACATAATCTATTGAATATAAAATTTTTAAAGAAATTGAATTTATTTTTTTTATAAAAAAAAATAAAATACAAAAAAAAACTTTATTTGTTAAATTTCAAATATTTTCATTGTAAAAATAAGAGTTTATTTTTAAGTTTCGATAAACTTTTTTATTTTTTAACTAATTTTAGTATCTTGCACCAATTATTTTTGTATCAAAATTTTATTCCTTTTATTAATGAGCGACAGCATTCTTCAGGCTTTAATGCAATTGTTTGCCATCATTGCTTCTAATGAAAGTAAACTCTCTGAAAGACAGTTTATTTTGAGAAGTTTTTTGATGAATGAATTGAGCAAAAACGCTGTGAATGAATACTTAAGTGTTTTTGAGAAATTTTTTGAAGCTTATCATCATGTTGATTCTTCGGTTCGTAAGAAAAATAAACGTGTTGCGGCAAGCTCTGTAAAAATTCTCAGAATTTGTGCCGAAATTAAAGAAAAACTTTCTCTTCAGCAGATTTACATTGTTTTAATTCGCCTTTTTGAATTTATTAAACTCGACAAAGATACTGAAAATCAGAACATTGAATTTGTAAACTCGATTGCCGAATCTTTTGAAATTAAACAAGGAATTTACAATCAGATAAAAAGTTTTGTTACCGAAAACAATCCCATGAATTTGAATTTTCAGCAAATTTTGATTATTTCGGGTGCTGACAACATTTTACCTCAAAAATGTAAGCATTTGAAAATCAATGATTTTATGGGAAATATGGCAGTGCTTCATTTGAAAGACACCAGTTTATTTATTATTCGGTATTTTGGAATCCATGAGTTGTTTTTGAATAATTCGCTTATTAAAAGAGGAAAAATTTATGTTTTGAGTAGCGATTCGGCTATCAAAGGGCAATTTACAAAACCGGTTTATTTTAGCGACATTTACAATGTTTTTTATAAAGAAAAAGAAATTAATGATATACTTTTTGAAGCTAAAAATTTATATTTCAAGTTCAAAAACGGTACTGTTGGTTTGCACAACATTGGTTTTAAAGAAGTTTCGGGACAGCTTGTTGGCATTATGGGGACAAGCGGAACCGGAAAAACAACCCTTTTAAATGTGTTGAATGGCACAAACAAACCCATACATGGCGAAGTTTTGTTGAATGGAATCAACATTCACATTCATCAAAAAAAATTAACCGGTTTGATTGGGCATGTTTCGCAAGACGATTATTTGATTGAAGAATTGACCGTTTTTCAGAATCTTTATTTCAATGCACGCCTCAATTTTAGCGGACATAGCGAAGATTTTATTGTTTCTCGCACAATGGAAACTTTGCAAATGCTTGGTTTACTGCATGTTAAAGACATGAAAGTAGGCAATGCTCTCGATAAAAGAATCAGTGGAGGGCAGCGTAAACGGTTAAATATAGCTTTGGAGCTTATTCGCGAACCTTCGGTTTTGTTTTTAGACGAACCCACTTCGGGGCTTTCATCGAAAGATTCGGAAATAATTATTGATTTATTGAAAAATTTAGCACATCGTGGAAAGCTGATATTCAATGTGATACACCAACCATCGTCGGATATTTTCAAAATGCTCGACAAGCTTTATGTCATCGACCACGGGGGATATTTGATTTACAACGGCGACCCGATTACAGCCATTTCTTACTTTAAAAAAATTGCAAATCAATCCAATTTTCAGGAAAATATTTGTCAATCGTGTGGAAATGTTAAGCCCGAACAAATCTTTAACATTATAGAAAGCAATGTGATCGATGAGTACGGAAACGAAACTCAGCATAGAAAAATTACTCCTTCGGAGTGGTTTCAAATTTATAAAGAAAACTATACAAAGATTGAAGACCAAAACTTAGACAAACCCAAATTGCCCATTTCTTCTTTCAAGCGACCAAATTGGATTCAACAATTTTTAGTTTTTTGGAAACGCGATGTGATTTCTAAACTCTCTAATATTCAATATGTTATAGTTAATCTACTCGAAGCACCCATTTTAGCTTTTATGCTTTCTTATGTTATAAAATATTATGATATAAGTTTAGAAGACGGATATATTTTTGGTAAAAATTCTAATTTTCCCATTTACATCTTTATTTCGGTTGTAATAGCTATTTTTATTGGGCTTTCCGTTAGTGCGCAGGAGCTAATTAAAGATAAAAAAATACTCAAGCGCGAACGATTTTTACATTTGAGCAGGTCCTCTTATTTGTTTTCAAAAATTTCGGTTTTATTTATACTTTCTGCCATTCAAGCTTTTACTTATGTTTTGGTCGGAAATTTAATCATGGAAATTAGGGGAATGATTTTACCTTATTGGTTGGTCTTATTTTCCACTTGGATTTTCGGAAATGTGCTGGGTTTATTTATTTCAGATAGTTTTAAAACCTCTGTTACTATTTACATTATCATTCCGTTTCTTATTATTCCTCAATTAATTTTGAGTGGAGTAATGGTACAATTTGATAAAATTAATCCGGCAATTTCACATCCCGGAAAAATTCCTTGGTATGGCGAAATCATCACTTCGCGATGGTCTTACGAAGCTTTGGCTGTTTATCATTTTAAAAATAATGAATACGGAAGTCATTTTTTCAAATACGATAAATTAATTAGTCAATCGGGTTTTAAAGAAAATTATTGGGTGAGCAATTTAGAAACAAAAAACCAATTTTTAAAAGATGAATTAAAAAATAAAAAAGGCAAAGATTTTATAAATAATTTGGTTGTTTTAAACAATGAAATTTCCAAACAAAATAGGCTCACTCCCCAGCTTACCTTTGATTATACCCATTTATTAAATGCAAAAGATTATGATTTAGATGTTTATAAAAAAGTAAAACTTTATTTAGTAAACATTAAAAAATATTATAATTCCGTTTTTAATAAAGCTAACTATTTGAAAAACATTAAAATAAATGAAATAAAAAACAAATTAAATTCCGATGCGAAATTTGTAGAGTGGAAAATGCAACATTATAACATTGGTTTAGAGCGTTTTTTGAAAAATTCTACTGAAGTGGATAAAATAATTGAATTTGAAAATCAATTGTATCAAAAGTCTGACCCTGTTTTTCAAGATGCAGAATCGAATTATTTAAAAGCGCATTTTTATGCCTCGCGTAAGAAATTTTTAAACCTGTATTTAGACACTTTTTGGGTAAATATTGCTATTTTATGGATAATGATTATCATTACCTATATGCTACTTTATTATCAGTTTCTATCAAAAACAATAGATTTTTTTACTAAAGTGAAAGAAGATGCTGACAATCATTTTAAAATAAGTTGAAAAAAAAATAAAAAAACGAATTTAGGTAAAAACCACCAATTTTTTTGGTGGTTGCCATATATTTTTTACTTTTTATTTTGAAATAAAATAAAATTTTATAAAATTAAAACGGTAAAATTTTATTCTTCTCCAATTTCAATCATTTTAAAAGGGATTCGTAAAATAGATTGGTAATCCTCACCCGCCTCAAGCATGTCTTCGTCATCTTCTTCGTAAAACCAATTGATTACTATTTCTTTATTGCCTTGAGATACTTTTTCGAGTTTTTTAAAAACGTCGAGAATACATTTCGATGAGCTTGTATTGAAATACTCTAATTGAATATTTACTTCTGTTTTATCCAGAGGATTTGAAGCATATTTGTCTAACCAATCCACTAAAGGCTTGTAAAACTCAATCGAATTTTCAGGTATCGAACGTCCTTTGATTTCGAATTTACCTTCCTGAGCATTGAAATTTACCGTTGGTGTTTTTGGAGTACCTTCTATTAATATTGCTTCCATAATTTATTTTAGTTTTATTTTTTTGATTTTCAAATTTTTAATTCTTATCGTTGGCTTTTTTTTTGTTACGAAAATAATAAAAATATTTATATTTAAAACATTTCTTTTTTTTTATCTAAAAATATTATATTTCTACGTGCAATGCAAAAAAAGCATATTCATCGTCGTATCGAAAAAAATTGTAATTCAAATCGGTCGATATTCGGCGGGCAATATCAATTATACCCAAGCCGCCACCGCCTTTTTCCGAAAACTCTTGGTTGTTAAGTATCAGTTTATAAAGGGCTTTGCGCTCTTCTACCGATAAATAATTCACCTGGTCTATTCTATCTTTTAGTAAGCGAACTTTGTTGATTTTTATAAAATTTCCTGTTATTATTCTATAAGATTCGCCGTCTTTGCTTATAATAAAAACAATAAATCTTTCGCCCAAACTTAATTTTTCCTGAGGTGTGGAGTCGATGTGATGATATAAATTTTGGAGTGCTTCTACCAGAATATTATACACTCGCTTTTTTATTTTCATCTTCTCTTCCTTCTTACCCAGCTCATTTTCAATGGTTTCTAAAATCTCTGTTATCAAAGATGGCGAAATATTGCCTTTGTATGAAAATAATACTTCTCCCAAAAGTTGAGATGAAAACCACTTTTCGAGTTCAAAATTATTTGTATTATTTTCGTTGCTTTTCACTATTTTTGACTTATTTTTTCTATAAATTAGAAATTTTAATCATTACAAATATAATAAATAAATTTTATTCAAAAAAAAAAAATTAATCTTTGTAAAAAAAATCCAGTTTTTTTTATTTTTCTTCTTTATTTTTGTCTATAAGTGAAAAATGAACATATCGTTTGGGATTTTCTTTCATGTCTTTTAGCAATAGATTCAGATTTTCCGTTGTATTTTTCAAATTTGTGTACAAACTATCATTGTGAACCAAAGCTCCCAAAGTGCCTTTGCCTGAATTGATTTTTTGCATCACTTCGGCAGTTAATAATAGCGTTTTGTTAGCATTTTCAACGGTTTGCTTCAAATTGGCTTGCGCCAAAGAGTCGCTTATATTGGAAAAATTTTTCATGGCGTTGCTCAAATTTTTACTGTTATTTTTGAGCATTCCACTTACCGAATCGATATGGCTCAAAATCGATTTCAAACGATTTCGTTCCGATTGCAAAAGCATTTTCAGTTCATTTGAACCCGAATTGAGATTTGACATACTTTGCTTTAAGTCGGCTTGAGCTGCGCTATCTAACACATTACTAATACTTTGCACAAGAGTATCTACACTTTTAAGTATTTTGCTCAAATCATCTTTCAAGGGCAATATTTGCGCAAACAAATCCGATTCAATTCCTGCTTCTATTTTACTTCCGTCTTCTAAATTTTTTTTCGATTTGCCCAATTCTATTTTTACAGCCTTCGTTCCCATCAAGTCCACACTGTAAATCAATGCTTTGCTATCGGCTGGAAGTGTATATTTTTTTAATATGGCAAGCTCGGCTTCTACTTTATTTTCAGCATTATTTGAAAGAGCGAGTTGTTTCACATAACCAATTTTAAATCCATTCAACATCACAGGTGAAGAAACCTTTAAGCCCTGAATATCAGAATATTGAGCATAAAAATAATTATCTGTCGTAAACAAATCATTCCCTTTTAAATAACTTATTCCCCAAATTAAAATGAGGATACTTAGGCTAACTATTATGGAAATTTTTATCTCTTGCTTCATGGTTTTAATGCTTTATTAAACCTTTGATAATCAATAATTTAAAAATAGATTTTGTGAAAGATTTTATTTTTAAAAATATAAATTTGACTTTATTTATTTTTTTTCAAAGATATAAAATATTTTTTTTTAAACAAAGTTTTTTCCAAAAAGTGAAATTTCTTTATAAATTTTTTATTTTAATTATTTGATAGTGAATTTTTTAATACCATGAAAGAATTTTTTTATTCAATTTTTTAACTTTTTTTATACACATTTTTTTTTACTTTTTTTATTGAAATATTCTTCATAGCTATAAATGTAAATTGAATACTTTAAATATTTGAAAATCAATTTTTTGAAAATTTTACAAAATTACTAAATCCATGTTTTTAATATTGATTTTTTCCAAATAAATCTTTTTTTGTGAAAAAAAATTTTATTTTTTTGTGAAAAAATTTAAGTTTGTATGAATAAAAATTGAAATTTTTTACCCATTTTTCTTAAAAAAAAAATTAAATGACTCCTTGTGTGCATTGCGGCGAAGATTGCGGAAACAGTCCGGTGGTTTGGAACAATATGAATTTTTGTTGCAATGGCTGCAAAACCGTGTATCAACTTTTGAACGAAAACAAACTTTATTCGTATTATAAAATTGAGGAAACGCCCGGAATTAGGGTCGAAAATGCAGATTTTGGTAACAAATATGCCTATCTCGACAACGAAGAAGTGAAAGAAAAACTTTTTGAGTTTTCGCAAGACGAAATTAAAAAAATAACCTTGTATATTCCGTCCATTCATTGCAGCAGTTGTATTTGGTTGCTCGAAAACTTAAATCGCTTACATTCAGGTATTAAGCAGTCAATTACTAATTTTGTAAAAAAGGAAGTTTCAATTACTTTTAACGAAAGTGAAATTACACTTCGCCAAGTAGTTGAGTTATTGGCTTCTATACATTACATTCCACAAATTTCTTTGGCAAAAGCCACCGAAGTACAAAACCGACAAAATAACAAGTTACTTTATATGCGAATAGGCGTGGCGGCGTTTGGTTTTGGAAATACAATGATGCTGAGTTTTCCCGAATACATGCCCGGAAGCGAATTGATGAGTCAAACCTTTCGTTCGGCGTTTGGGTACTTAAATTTTGCATTTGCACTGCCTGTTTTGCTGTTTAGCGGCAGCGAATACCTACTTTCGGCGTTCAAAAACCTTAGAAAAGGCATTTTGAACATCGATTTGCCCATTTCGATAGGCATGTTGGCTATCTTTTTGCAGAGTAGTTACGAAATTTTCTCAAAATCGGGTGCCGGATACATGGATTCGCTCTCCGGATTTGTGTTTTTCTTGCTTATTGGCAAGTGGTATCAGGCTAAAACCTATCAAGCACTCTCTTTTGAGCGCGATTATAAGTCGTATTTTCCCATTGCCGTTACAAAACTTTTAGGGCAAACCGAAGAGAGTATTTTGATAGAAAATTTGAAAAAAGACGATGTCATTTTGGTTCGTAATCAGGAACTTATACCAGCAGACGGCGTTTTGAGCAAAGGAACGGCTTTTATTGATTACAGTTTTGTAACCGGCGAATCGAAACCCATAAAAAAAGAAATCGGGCATGATGTTTATGCCGGTGGCAGGCAAATTGGCGCATCAATCGAAATAACCATTAAAGCGGAAGTAAAACAAAGCAAATTAACCACTCTTTGGGAACAAAATGATACGAAAAGCTCTGAAAAACACTCACTTTCGGAGCTAACTGATAAAGTAAGTCGCAATTTTACTTACATTGTTTTGAGTGTTGCTTTTTTGACGCTTTTTTATTGGCTTTGGGCTGATAGTTCGTTGGCTATCAAGGCGTTTACATCGGTTTTGATAGTGGCGTGTCCGTGTGCTTTGGCTCTTTCCATTCCGTTTACTTTTGGCAATACGATGGGCGTTTTTGGGCGTTTGGGTTTTTACCTGAAAAATTCTGCGGTTGTTGAGGAATTAGCTAAAATAAACAGTTTTGTTTTTGATAAAACCGGAACTTTAACGCAAGCCGACAAACAAAATGTTAAATTTGTCGGAAATGAGTTAAATAGCGAGCAAGTGGCTGTTATTAAGTCGCTTACGCGAAATTCTACTCACCCCGTAAGTGCATCGGTTTATAAATCGCTTGATAGCGACAAATGGATTGATTTAAAGGAATTTAGAGAAATTCCTTCGCGTGGAGTGGTCGCTTTTTGGGATTCGGCAAAAGTTAAATTAGGCTCAAAAGAATTTATTTTTGGCGAAAGCCATAATGCTGAAAATGAAGAAACTAAAGGAAAAGCATACCTTTCAATTAATGAGCAATATTTGGGATATTTTAGCATAGAAAATGAATATAGGCAAGGACTACAAGACGTTTTAAATGGATTGAAAAACAATGAGTTACATTTAGTTACAGGAGATAACGATTTGGAAAAACAAAATTTAATTCAACTTTTTGGAACAGATAAAAATTTGCATTTCAATCAGTTACCACAAGATAAATTGGAATTTGTTCGGAAACTAAAAAAACAAGGAAAAAATGTTTTAATGGTGGGCGATGGCTTAAATGACGCCGGCGCACTCAACGAAAGCTCCGTGGGCATTTCGATTGCCGACAATATTTACCATTTTTCGCCCGCTTGCGATGCCATTTTGGAGGCAAATAAATTTTACAAATTGCTTTCTTTCATTCGGTTTTCAAAAACAGCGGTTCGAATAGTTTATTTTAGCTATTTTTTATCCGTTTTATACAATATTGCCGGACTTTATTTTGCCGTTACCGGAAAACTTTCTCCCATTATTGCCGCTATTTTAATGCCCGCAAGTTCGGTTTCGGTCGTGGCATTTGTTAGTTTGAGTGTTCTTTTGCTTTCGCGAAAACTTAAATAAACGGGTAAATTGTTAAACGTTTAATATTCGGAAATCATTAAATTAATGCGTAATTTTTTAATACTGAAACCCATAAGACTTTTTATTTTTGCCTCAAACACATGAATTAAAATCGAATTTTGTTTACCAAAATTTATATTTTTATTTGTTTTTATTCGTGTTTTTGTGCCAGATTTAGCGATTTAAGGTTAAAATTTTAATTTTTTATCCTATTTTTATCATTAAAAAAAGTAAAATGGAACAATTAATTATTATTTTTTTTCAAAAAAAAATTATTTTACTATTTTTAAAATTTCAGTCAGATGGGTGCTACCGTGATTGAAAATTTTATTTTTATCAATTACAATTACCGGATAATTTATTTCAAAATTGTTACCGTCAGAGTCTCCGTTTTTTACTAAAAAATATTTCATTTCGGCTTCATACATGGGGTTGTTGTGCGCATCACAAAATAAAAAACCGATTTTATTTTCATTAAAAGTCTCTAAAACATGTTTGGTTTTTCCACATTCGGGATTTCCATAAACGATAATTTTTTTTCCGTTTAACGTGTCCGAGTTCATATTTTCGGTTATTACGTTTTGAAAATTTTTGTGCGGCGCACCAAAAACAGCCGTAACTCTGCCCATGTAATCGGCTATTCCGATTTCTGTAAATTCGCCGTTCATCATGTTCAAACAATGTCCGGTGCTTTTTTGCCAAGCAGCAACGCAATTTTCGGCAGTTGCGTTGATGACCATGAGCATAAGATTTTCGCCCGATGTTTTGGCTAAATAGCCGAAAAAAGAAATTCTTTCCGAAGGAAGTGTGCCGTAAGGTGCGGGTTCGGGCGAAATGTGGTCGTAAAAATTTCTTTCAACCATGTCTGAAGTGTGCGCTTTGGCTGCTTTTTGGAGGTTTTCGTTGTAAGAGAGCGGTTCTACCGGAGGCATTTGTTTTTCGCCGCACTTACAGCCCGATTCGCGAAGTTTGTTTATTATGTCTATAGCATTGATTGTGAACTCTTTCTGCAAAATTTCTGTTTCGTTTATTTCTTCAAATGCCGAAGCCGGAATGAAATTGCCTTGATAATAATGTACCGATTGAATTATTTCTAAAGCCTTATTTTCTTTGCCTTTTGGATAAGAAATCACGATTTCAAAAACATACGAATCTTCGGGGTTTGAAAAAATTCCGCGTTGGACGTAAGTTTTGCCGCCGCTGCCATCTACTTCGCAAAAATTGGCTATATTTCCTTTCATTTTTTCCAATTTTGGGCTTATATCTTGAATTTTTCCCACAAGGATATTGTACTTTGGGTCTATCATTTTTGTTAATTCGGCTTTTGCATCAAAAGGTGTGGTAAAATCTTTGAAACGCCCGATATAAATAAAAAAAGTTTGGTCTTTTATTGTCAGACTATTGTACGAATTTTCAACTTTTTCGTCAGTTAAAGTTGCATTAATTGCCAGATTTGAATTTGTCCAAACGTATTCTTTTTGTGCAAAAGCGTTTGCCAAAAAAAAGATTAAACCGAACGAGATGATAAAATTTTTCATTTTTTTGGGGATTTTAGTTTTAATTTTTTACAAAAATAATAAAAAAAGTAAAAATTGGTATCAATTTTATATTTTTTATTTTGGGGTGAAAAAAAATTCAAATTTGCAAATTAAAGAATAAAAAAAGCCGTATTTTTGAAATCCGTTTTCTTACTTTTTAAAAATAAAATTTTTCACGTTTGAGAATATTTTTTAATTTAATTGTTTTGTATTTGCTTTGTTTTTGTATTCAATATTTTTAGAAAGTAAAAAAAATATTATTTGTTTTCAATTTTGGTTTTAAAAAATATTCAGGTATTTAAAAATCTGTAAAAAGTTCTACAAAATTCTTTTTGTGCAAAAAATCGTTGTTTAAAATATATTTTTTAAGCTTTTTGTTGTTCAAATACAAATCTCTGACAGCCAGTTGCGCTACATAATTTGCGCCAATCACCGATAAATGCGTATTGTCCGAAATTCCATTCGAGTAGTATTCATGCTCGCCGGCTGCAAAACTCAGATGCAATTTTTTCGATTTTTCGCGTCCGTAAGTTTCTTCCATTACTTCTGTAAAATATTGTAAATCAATTAATTGAACTTTATATTCATCAGCTACCATACGAGTTACCAAAGTATAATTGCCGTGAGTATCAATCAGTGAGCCGTTTTCATTAAAGTTTCGCCGCGAAATGGAAGTAAATAAAACCGGATTTGCCCCTTTCAGCCGAGTGTCTTCTACAAAACGGATTAAATTATGCCGATAGCTTGCTTGTGGATTTGTGTAACGTGTTGAATCTGTGATTTTTCCATCGTTGTGACCAAATTGAATGAATACAAAATCTCCGCGTTTTAGCTCTTTATAAATTGAATCCCAACGGTTTTCTTTTAAAAAGCTTCGCGTACTGCGACCATTTACCGCTTTATTTTTTATGGTAACTTGATTGTTGAAATACTGTGGCAACATTTGTCCCCAGCCGCGTTCGGGATTTATTTCGGCTTTTGGTTTATTTGCCATAGTTGAATCGCCTATGGTATAAATAGTTATCTGTTTTGCACAACTTGACGATACAAGTAAAAACAACCATAATGAATGTCTTATTTTCATTTTTATTCAATTTTTTCTAATTTTATTAAAAAGTTTTTCGGTAAAAAAATATGTTTTTCATTTTTTTTATTTTTGAAAATTCTAAAAATTGCATTAAAAAAGAAATTCGATTTTAAATTTACTCTGTCAAAAGTTTAAAGGTATTTTCGCCTAAAATTTTTTGAGGTGTATATTTTTTCAACTCTTTTTTCCGCAGTTGATATGCCCAACGAACTCTTTTTGAGGGATTTGCACCTTCGCCGAAAGACCGATATTCTGCATAAAAAGTCGTTTTTTGGGCTTCTATTTTGTCCCAATCGTGCCAACCTTCGGGCAAAATGTGCTTTTCGAGTTGGCAATTTATTAAAACTGTTTTAGCATAAATCCGCCAAGGTCTGCCCAAATATACTTGTGTAACTGTTTCATTAGCAATGAAATGACAGTTTATAAATACAAAACCGTATTTACTTCCAGCTTCGGTAGAAGCCGCCGTTATGTAAGAATTTTTCAGACTTTTTATTTCGCAGTTTTCAAACAAAACGGTCGCATTGCCGAAAATAAAATCGGTCGTTCCTTCTATGTAACAGTCTTTTACGTATTGCACAAAATTTTCGCCTTGAGCATAAAAACTATCTTGATTTCCTGAAATTTTACAATTTTCTACCAAAATTCTATTTCCCAACAGAGCCAAAGCTATGGCTTGTCCGACTTCTCCGGCTGAATTTTTTATTGTTAAATTGCTGATTTTGCAATCATTAGCTTCTACCGCAAGGGTTGAAGTGTGAAAAGTACTGTTTCTGCCCAAATTGATTTTGTCAAACGAATGGTCAAAAACGATGAGGGTGCTGTCTTTGTTTTCACCTACCAGATTAATTTTCGGATTCCAACTGTAAATACGTATTTTTTCGTTGTAAATACCGTTTTTTACAAAAATTGTAATTCTTTCGTAGGGAAATGAAGGTGCTTGATTGATAGCCTCTTGTATGCTAACAAAATCGCCTGTTCCATCTTTTGAAACGGTTAAAAATTTACTTTCATTCGTTTTTTTTTTGTTTTGCTTTGGGCAAAATATTTTTCTTTCCAAAGTGGAAATTTTTTCAAAACTTCATTGGGTTCATGTGTGTACCACGCGTAACCTGTGCGTCTTTCTATGCTGATTTCCTGATAGTTATCTTTTTTTATGCCATCGCGGTCGCAAAAAAACGGAGTATTGTTGTCCAATTCCATGAAACGCGCCCAGAGGGGTTTTGCTTTTTCATCTTTTACCAATTTTTTTTCGATTGTTTTTCCGTTTTCATCTTTTTCAGAAACTTCAGAATACCCTATTATTTTTGTTTTTTCAAACCATTCAACTGCTTTTACAATAGCCGTTTTTATACTGTCGCTCGGATTTTCTATGTCCATAAGCAGCAACACAATTTGCGCCGATTCTTTTCCGCTAAGCAACGGTAATTCGTAGGCGCGTGCCTTTGCAGGCAAAAATGTATGTTCATCGTGTTGGGCGCACCAAGCTGTAAGTTCTTTATTTTGAATGCATTGTGTTTTCAAAATACATTTTATTCCTTTTTCAAATGCTTTTTTTGCTTTTTCTACAATTTCTTTTTCGGGTTTTATTGAAAAAAAATCCGTTTCGTAAGCTATTTCTTTCAAAATGCTTAAAGCATTCACTATCAAGTCGTCATTGAAAGTTATGTGCGTGTAATAACCTTCTACAAGAGGGTAAAATTGTGGAAAACCACCATTTTCGTACTGTGCTTCTAAAATATAATTCAAGCCGCGCAAAAATGATTCTTTATAACGCTCATCGGGTTGATGCCTGTATATTTTTGATAAAAAGTTCATTTACAGATAAGTGGCACCATTATCTAAGGTGCAATCTTCGGTTGAAGTTTTCAATTCGAGTAGTTTTTCTTTTTCGCTTTGGCTTAAAACTTTATAAACCGGAATATTTTTTGTCCAGCCTCCTATATTTCGCTGATAGAGCAAAACATTTTCGGCAACAGCTTTTGCATTTTCGGTTTTGAACCATTCATCGGGGCTTTTAAGCACCATCGTTTCCCATTTTTTATCGAATAATTGCGAAAAGGAAAATGCCGGAAACAGACAAAAAAATACCAGAAAAATTAATTTCGATTTCTGTTCAACCATTGTTTATTTTTTTGAATTTTTTTTTTAAAATTGAAATTTTAAAAGTCAAAAAAGAATTGTAAAATCCTATTTTCCAAGTTCTAAGGTTGCTAAAATGAATGGACCCGTGCCTTTTGGGTCGTTGTCTTTTTTCTTTTCGTTTACGTAATATTGAAATGAGCCATCGCGAAAAGGTTCGCCGCCTAAGCCTGCTACGGCACAAACTTGCGTAAATAAATTTCTCCATTGTTATCAATTTTTATAAGTTTTGATGTCATTCCATCGAATGCTTTTTCGGCGAAAGCCCAATATTTTTTATCTAAATAGTTCTTATTCACGCCTTTAGCTAATGCGTAAGTAAACATTGCCGTTCCCGATGCTTCCAAATAATTTCCGTTCTGGTTGCCGCCGTTTGTAACTTGAAACCACAATCCGCTCGCATCTTGAAACATGATTAATGCTTGGGCTAATTGGTTCAAATAGCCTACCAAACGGGCATGATGTGCATTTTCGGCAGGTATAAAATCCAAAACATCGACCAAAGCCATGGCGTACCAGCCCAAGGAGCGCGACCAAAAATTGGGTGAGCAGCCTGTTTTTTTGTCAGCCCAAGCCATTTGCTTGCTTTCGTCCCAGCCATGATAAAGTAATCCGGTATTTTTGTCAAAAGCCGCTTTTTGAATCAAATCAAATTGTTTGGCTACATCGTCAAAGTTTTTTGTTTGGTCAAATTCGGAAATGTATTGAGCATAAAACGGCGCGCCCATGTACAAACCATCGAGCCACATTTGGTTTGGGTAGCGTTTTTTGTGCCAAAATCCGCCTTCTTTTGTGCGTGGGTGTTGGCTGATTTGCTTACGCAAAAGTTGCAATGCTTTTAAATATTTTTCGGTATTTTCTTTATTATAAACAAAAAATAAAATTTTTCCGGCATTGAGCATGTCTATATTATAATCTTCTAATTTATAGGTTTTTATATTTCCGTTTGGCTCAATCAATGTGTCCGAATATTGTACGAGATATTCGTAATATTTTTGGTTTTGTGTTTTTTCGTACAGTTTTTGAAACGAGTACAACACCAGACCATGAACGTAATCCCATTTTATTTCGGTTTTGTCGTCTATTTGAAAGGCTTTTGGGTGGCGTTTCATGACCGAAAGTGCCATTCTTTCTGACCATTTTAAGCTGTCAGAAATGATTTTATCGTCTTTTTGAGTGTTTTCTTCTGCTTTTTTTGTGTTTTGAGAGCAATTTATTGCAAAAAAAGCCAAAATAAACACTAAATATTTTAATTTTGAATGTATTTTCATAAAAAAATGCTATATTTTATTGTTTTTATTTAATTCCGAAAGTTTTTTATCCAAATACAAAATAAATTCTTTTTCTGTTTTTATTCCATTGGGTTCTTGTTCCCAAGCTCCTAAAAAGTAAAACGATATTTTTTCGGTTTTGGGTTTAAAAACCAATAAATAGTCAAATTCAGAATCAACCACTTCCAAAAACATCGTCTGTTTTGTAAAAAATAGCCATTCCCAATTTGTCGGGTACAAGGGTTTGAACGCCGTAAGTGGCTATGTATGACCACTTTTTGTTTTCGCTTTGTTTTTGTATCAAATTAAATCCATGTTTAACTATTCCGGTACAAATTCCTTCGGTTTTTACCGAACTTTTTATTGTGTGCAAAGTATGTCTGTTGTTGGGTTTTATGGTTAAAATAGAGGTTAAATCTGTTTTTTTATTCAAAACATTTCAACCGAAGTAGTTTATTTTGACCGATGATTCGTTTGTTTTGTTTTCAATTTTTACAAAAGTAGAATCAACATTTTCAAAGTGCATTACCTTTTTATCGGCATATCTTCCTATCGAGCCTATTCCCAAGCCTTTACCTACTTTGAGAATATCTTGTCCCCACGAATTTTTTTCGTGATACGAATCGATACCATCTTGTCCTACTTTGTTAAGTATCAGACTATCAGTTACTTTTCCAAAAATATCGATGGCATTTCGCCAATCGGTGTAAATTCTGTAACCGATTACATTGTTTTCCCAACCGGGTCCTTTGTAGCGAATGTCGAACGAATGGTCGGTGTGTTGTGCCGGAATTTTTAAATTGGTTACATTTATAAATTTATCGCCGCCCACGTATTTATTTCCTTGCCATGTACCACCTTGTTTTACTGATATTTCGGCATAAGTTTGCAGTTTGTTACTGTTTGAATTTTTTTTATTTTTTTTTCTTGGGCTTGAATGTTTCCAAAAAAAATGATAAAAATAAGTAAAAATGCAATTGTTTTTCTCATTTTTTTTATAAAATTTTAAAACTAAAATTAAAAATTAGATAAAATTAAAAGCTTGTCAAAGTTTTTTATCTTTGGCAAGCTAAAATGCCAAAGAAATTAAATTGAAAAAAGTTATACTTTAAACGGTTCTAATTTGAGCGTTTATTTTTATGTAATTGCTTTGTAATTAGAACTTTGCCAAAGTTTAAAACTTTGGCAAAGTTACCGTTTTGAAGTATATTTCAAATTAATTGTAAGCCGGATTTTGAGCAAAATTTTTATTTCTGTTCAAATCTAAAGCGGCTTGCGGAATGGGGCGAAGAATTTTTAAATGACCGCCGGTGCCGGTAAAGTTGGCTTCGTCGATTAAATAATGGTGAGCCGATGCTCTTTCAATTAATTTTCCGGTACGTTTTAAGTCAAACCAACGGTGGTATTCGCCCAAAAGTTCTCTGGCACGCTCATCGAGAATGTAATCAATGTCAAACTCGGCAAGGCTTGGCAACTCCGGCTCTGCGGCGAACTTCGTTTAAGCGGTCTAAACCCGTTTGTGTATTTCCGGCTTTTAGATAAGCTTCGGCAGCTATCAAATAGGTTTCGCCTAAGCGCGATAAAATAATGTTGCGCGTGCTTACGCGTCCGTTGTTTGCCCTTCCACCGAAAGGCGATTTGGGGTCATCGAATTTTTTTACCGGAATGGTCTGATAATCCGATGAAGCCACTTGCGCACCATACGTTCCGTAGGCGTGTACAGTTGTGCTTGGGTGAGCCAGTTTGTAATCGTCAATGTCTTGAGTAGTAGCCCATTTTGGAGCGTAGTAATGTTTTACGGTTAAACCGGAATGGTCGGTTTTGTTGAAATAATCGTAGTACACTTCAAAAGTTTGGGTCATAAAAGTAGCTGCCCAGCGAGAGTCGTTTTGTTCGTAAAGACCTATGGCAAAGTCAGTTGGACAAAGTGTATAAGTTCTAAAAGGAGCTTTTCCGGCAACTTCCGAGCCTCCAAGGTAGGAGCTAAAGAAATTGGCTTGACGGTGTCCCAAATTGGTTGGGTTGGTGGCTTGTGAGGCTTCGCTGAACTGAACGGAAAAAACGACTTCGGAGTTCATTTCGTTTCCGGGTTTCCAAAGCTGCTCGAAGGTAAGGGTTAGAGCTTGTCCGGCAATTACTTCGTCGGCTAAACTGGCTGCCGTTGAAAAGTCAGAAGCCGAACCAAAATCTTCGTAACCTCTTGTTAAATAAACTCTTGCCATTAAATCTTTAACGGCTCTTTGGTTTACACGCCCCTTGTAAGCAGTGGTAGAAACTTTATTTACAGCATCATTTAAGTCGCTTATAATCAAGTTGTAAACATCTTCCGCCGAACTTCTGTCAAATTCTAATTTCGGTTCTTGAATGTAATCGGTTACAATTCCAACGCCTCCGTAAGTTTGTACCAAAAGAAAGTAAGCATTGGCTCTTAAAAATTTCACTTCGGCTAATTTTTGTTCCAAATCGGTTGTGGATTCGGTAATTGTGCCATAATATAAAGTCATGTTGGCAGTTTGAATGGCTTTGTAGCAAGTGTTGTAAAGTTGCTCAACGCCTTCGGAAGCGGGAGTTAATTGCGTATATTCGCTCAAACCAATGGGTTCGGTATCTCTGCCGCGTGCGTAAAGGTCTGTACCGGCACAGAAAAGCCAAGGCTGGTCGCCATAAATTTCGCGCAATTGCGCATAATTTGAATTAATAAGCGAATTGAATCCGTCTTTTGTAATGTAAAAGCTTTCAGCGGTTACATTTGATAAGTTTTCTTCTTCAAGAAATTTTTCGCACGAAGAAAACAATAAGCCAATGCTAAATAAAGCGATTATGATTATTCGTTTCATATATTTTATTTTTTTTAAAATGATTCTTTTTTTTTGAAAAATATATTTTTTTATAAAACAAAAGTTTATTTTTTTTTATTTAATAAATTGAAATACAATTATTTATATTAAAAAAAGTTTTTTATAAAAATTGTAAATCTGAATTTTTTTTATAAAAAAAGAAATAAATTTTTGTTTTTTTTAAAAAACGGTAAACAAATTATTTTATCTGTTTTTTTTAATATTATTTACCGTTTTTTTTATTTTTTTGTGAAAACAAAAAATGTTTAAAAATTATGGATTTAGAATTTTAAATTTAAGCCCAATTGATACGTAACTGAGCCAACGCGGGCTATATTGTACGAAGCACCAGCCCATTCGGGGTCGTAACCTTCATATTGGGTAAATACAAAAGGGTCTAAAACATTGAAATAAACTCTTAAATAACTGATTTTTATTTTGTTAAGCATGTCTTTAGAGAAAGTGTAACCGAGCGAAATGTTTTTTACTTTTACAAAAGAGGCATCTCTGTAAAATTCGGTTCTTCTACCGTAAGGACCGACATTTTGCGGTTGTGGATAGTCGTTGGTGTATTGAGCAGCAATTCCGGCACCGTTTTCGGGAACATAAAAATCGATGTCGAGTTTTTGGCGACCGCGGTCGGTTACATCGGTAAAATTGGCATGAAACTCGCTGTAAACGAATATGCCTTGGCTGGTGATAACGGACGCCGAAAGGTCAAAGTTGCTATAAGTGAGGCGAGTATTGAAACTTCCAGTCCAGTCGGGGGTTGATGAGCCGAGAATAATGCGGTCGTCGATAGCCGAAATGACGCCGTCATTGTTTTGGTCAACTACTCTTACTTGTCCTTCTTTTTGGTTGTACGAAGCGGCTAAATCTTTTTCGGAAGCTTGCCAGATGCCGTAAAATTCGTAATCGTATTCTGAATCAATGTCTTCGCCGATGAACCATTCGTTTCCGATGTCGTCATTTTCCGATTGTCCGTAAAGTGAAATGATTTCATTTTTATTTTTTGAGAAAATAAAAGTGGTTTCCCATGATAATTTCGATTTTTGAATGTTTAAAGTTGTAAGAGTCAATTCAATACCTTTATTGCTTACCGAACCAATGTTGGCATTGATGGTTCCCCAACCGGTTTCTTTTGGCAATTGTTGAGGCATCAGTAAACCATCGGAAAGTTTATCGTAAGCATCTACCGAACCGAAAATTCGATTGTTTAAAAACCCGAAATCTAAACCTAAGTTAAATTCGCTTGTTTTTTCCCAAGTCAAAAGATTGTTGGCTAAAGATGTTGGTAACCAGCCACTTGCAACAGTTCCATTGAATTCGTAATAAGTTTGCAAATCCAATTTGTTCATGGTAGAATAGGTCGGAATGATGTTGTTTCCGGTGTAACCGTAGCTTAAACGAAGTTTTAAATTAGAGAGCCATTCTGCTTTGTTAGCCAAAAAAGCTTCTTCGGTAATGCGCCAAGCCAAAGCACCTGAAAAGAACGATTCCCATTTATTTCCTTCCGAAAGCAAAGATGAGCCGTCCCAGCGATTTGATAAAGTAAGCAGGTATTTTCCTTTGTAGTCGTAATTTAACCGCATGGCAAATGAAGCCAAAGTTTGTTTTGTATAGTAACTTCCAACGGCATACGAACCTTGCGCACCTGAACCCATGTTGTAAAAATCGGTTTCAAAAGGCATGTTGCGTGAAATCATTGAAGAGCCGGTGGTTGTGGTTGCGTAAATACTTTGTAAACCCATAAAATTGAAATTATGGTCTTCTTTGAAATTGTATTTGATGTTGAATTGATTGTCCCAAGTGTAGTTAAAATTTGAGCTTTCGGTGGTTTCAGCCGAAGCTTGATTTGCGTAAAGTACTCCATTGTTGGTTTTTACGCCCCACGATTCGCCGCGTTTGCGGCTGTCGTAACCTGCTGAAAATGTTGATTTTAGCGTAAGCCAATTTAAAGGAGTGTATTCGGCAAAAGCGTTTCCGATAACATTCCAGCGTTTGGTATTGTCGCTGCTGTTGGCTATTTCTAAGAGTGGATTGTAAGTACTTGTTTTGTCAATAACGGTAACACCGTTTAAGTCTGTTAATTTTCCCGGAAGGGGGAAAAGTTCACCATCTAAACCGTAAGGAGTCATTAAAGGCGACAATCGAAAAGCTTCGCGCATGGCGTATTCGCTGCCTTGTTCTTGGTTGGTTGAGGCTATGGAAATGTTGTTTCCAACGGTTAATTTATCGTTTACCTTGTGAAAAATACTTGTTTTGAAAGTGTATTTGTCTAAATATTCGTTGGCTATGTTTCCGATTTCGTTTTGCATACCTATTCCCATGTTGTAGGCAGTGTTTTCGGTATTTCCCGAAATGTTGATGTAATTATTGGAGGTGGCTCCGTCTTGCAAAACGGCATCGTACCAATCGAAAGTTTCTCCGGCTAAGGCTCTTTCGAGCAATAAACTGTTTTTTGTGCCTACTACTTTGCTTGCCAAAAGTTCGGGCGTAATAGCCATTGGGTTGTTCAAATTGGTGGTAGCCAAATAAGCCGATTGATGATAATACCACCAACGTTCGCCGTCCATCATTTGTGGCAAACGGGCAACTTTTTTTACACCGTAATAGCTATCGATAGAAATATTGATGCCTTTTTTGGCAGTAGAACCACTTTTTGTGGTAACAATAATCACTCCGTTTGAACCGCGCGAACCGTAAATAGCTGTTGATGAGGCATCTTTCAAAATGTCGATGCGCGAAATGTCGTTGGGGTTTATAAAATCAATTCCATCGGTTGGAACGCCATCAACTACGTACAAAGGTTTTGAGTCTTCGTTCATCGAATTTTTACCTCTAATGCTAATTGAAAATTCGTCGCCAATCCGACCGGTAGAGTTGGTTATGGTTACTCCGGCTACGCTGCCTTGCATGGCTTCCATTGGGTTCGGAATGCTTCTTTCGGTCATCATTTCATCGCTCAAACTGCCCACAGAGCCGGTTAAGTCGCTCTTTTTCAAGGTTCCATAGCCAATGATAACGACCTCGTCAATGGCTTCGGTTTTGGCTACCATTACAACGTCAATTTTTGAATTGCCATTTACGCTAATTTCTTGGTTTTCAAAGCCAATGGAGCTAATCAAAAGGACAGCATTCGCGCTGCTTACCGTAATGGAAAAATTTCCGTCAAAATCAGAAATTGTACCGTTTTCGGTGCCTTTTTCTTTGATAATGACACCCGGAACAGTAGAATTTTCGGCAGATTCGGTAATTTTACCGCTTATACTCATTTCTTGTGCAAAAGACATTTGCCCAATTAAAAGGAGTGAAAAAAGTAATGCAAATCGGCATTTAAACTTTTTTGTAAAAATGTATTTTTTCATAAAAAAATAGATTGAATGATTGATTGAATAATTGATTGAATAATTGATTGAATGATTGAATAAATGTTTGATTAATTTTTGGAAAAAAATTAAAAATTGCTTTGTTTTAGTTCGCCATTAATATAAGTATCAATTAATTTCAAATTCTTCACATTTTCCAATGAAAAATCGTTATCTACTTTTTCGATAACAACATTTTCAAAAGTAATGTTCTGAATAGGAGATTCTTTGTACCCTTTGGCTAAAATGGCGTAATAACCACCATTTTTTACCTTAATATTTTTTAAATGGATATTTCGTATTTCGGGAATAAAATTTCCGGTTTGGTTGCCCCAAGCATCGTAAAACATGTTTACTTTCAAAACCGCTTCGCGCACCGTTCCTATTTCTAAATTTCGTACATAAATGTTTTCGAGCAAGCCTCCGCGTTTAGAGTTGGTTTTCAGCCGAATAGCTCTATCCAAATTGGGACTGTTCATAATGCAATTTTCAACAAAAACATTGCTAACGCCCGCCGATACTTCGCTTCCAAGCACCACGCCGCCGTGTCCGTCGAGCATTTTGCAGTTTTGAACAATTATGTTTTCACTTTTAATGCCCACTCTGCGCCCGTCGGCATCTCTGCCCGATTTTATAGCTATGCAGTCGTCTCCGGTGTTAAATGTTGAATTTCTGATAATTACATTTTTTGAATATTCCGGGTCGCAGCCATCATTGTTGGGTCCATGACTTTCGATAAGAACGCTGTCCACCAACACATTTTTGCATTTAATCGGGTGAATTATCCAAAAAGGAGCATTCACAATTGTAACGCCACTGATTAGAACTTTCTCACATTCAAAGGGTTCGATAAAATTGGGGCGCAGAAAATAACCTTTTCCAAAAATTCTGTCTTTTACCGGCACACTGTCTTCCGCCATTTGCACTAAGCGGTCGCGATTGTTCGCATCTTTTTGACTTGGCGTGCCATTTTTCCAACCATATTCTTCCTTTCCACACCAAATCCACCAATTTTTTGCACTTGCTTGTCCGTTTAAAATGCCTTTTCCGGTAATGGCAATGTTTTTTTTCTTATACGCATAAATCAAAGGCGAATAATTCATGTATTCGGTGCCTTCAAACGAAGTGTGAACTACGGGCAAGTAATGTTCGGGATTGGTTGAAAAAAGTATTTCGGCATTTTTTTGTAAATGCAAATTGATATTGTCTTCTAAATGAATAGCACCCGTTAAAAATTTTCCTTCGGGTACAATGACCATGCCGCCGCCCATTTTGCTACATTGAGCAATGGCTTTTTTAAAAACTTCGGTATTGTCGGTTTTCCCATCGCCTACGGCTCCAAAATCGGAAATGTTAAATTTTTGTTTACCAAAAGTAAAATTTCCAATTTCTTTTTCTACTTCCGTTATAATGTTCCAAACATCATTTGTGGATTTCAATTTCTTTTTTTGAGAAGTTGAATCGCATGACATTCCAAGTAAGAGAAATGAAATTATAATATAAAATATTGATATTCTGCTCATTATATCTTTATTTAAGAATTTTAAATTTACTATTTTAGTTGAATTTTTTCTTTGCAATCGATTACACAAAACTAAATATTATTTATTTATCCTCCAAATTTTTTTTAAAAAAAATTAATAAAAAATTTAGATTAAATTCTGAAATGTTAATATTTATTATATTTTCAATGGAAAATATTTTTTGTTAAAAATTATTTTTACTTTTGTAAAAGCAAAATAAAAATAAAATAAAAGCAAAAAATAAGTGCAATCGATAACACTAAATTTGTAAAATTTTAGTTTTTATAAAGAAAAAAGAAAAATTCTGTAATAAATGATTTTTTTATCACTTTTTTTTGTATAAAAAATAAAAATTGATATTTTTGTATTTTGTTTTGCAGAATAATGCAATTTTGTTTCGCTCGGTCGTATTGCAACAAAATAAATTTTTTATTGCATTGAAAATACTTCAAAAAAGCGAAAATTATTTAAACTTTTATAAAAAAATACTTTTTTTTAACAAAAAATGAACGATAAAACAACTATATACGATATAGCCGAAAAGTTAAGTATCTCAGCAGCAACCGTTTCGAGAGCTTTAAATGGAAGCACAAAAATAAGTAGCAAAACACGCGAATTGGTTTTGCAAATGGCTGAAAATATGAATTATGAACAAAATAAAGTTGCCTTAGCTCTCAAAAGTGGTCGCAGTAAAAACGTGGGAGTCATTGTGCCACACATTAATAGGAGTTTTTTTTCAAATGTAATCAGAGGCATTGAAGAAGAATTGAGCTTGAGCGGCTATCGGGTTATCATTTGTCAAAGCTACGACAATGCCGAAAAAGAAATGGAGAGCTTGAATGCACTGCTCAATGCCCAAGTTGATGGAGTTTTAATGTCTATTTCCGATTTAACTTCCGATTTGGATTTTTTATTGAGCAAAACCATTAGAAAAGGGGTTCCACTCATTTTTTTCGACCGAAAGAAAGACATTAACGGTGTGAGTACCGTAACAATCAACGATTTTGAAGGAGGCTATCAAGCTACGCAACATCTTATCAATGAGGGCTGTAAGCGTATAGCACATCTACGCGGTGCAAAAAGTTTGCAAATTTACAACGACCGATGCAGGGGTTACAAACAAGCGCTGATAGACAACGGATTGGAGGTAAATGATGAATATGTTTTGGAAACAAAAAGTAAAATTGAAGCCGGCACCGAAGCCATAAAACAATTGATGAAACTGCCCAATCCGCCCGATGCTGTTTTTTCGTCGAGCGATTTTGTGGCTTTAGGAGTTATTAAAGAACTGAAAAATTTGGGAATAAAAATACCGGAAAATTTTTGTGTTGCAGGTTTTGGTAACGACCCATTTACCGAATTTATGGAAATGCCCATTTCATCGGTTGACCAATTTCCGCTCGAAATGGGAAAAATTGCCGCAAGAGTTTTTTTAGAACAAATCGATTCGCCCGGAGAAATTAAAATTGAAAAAAAGGTTGTGCTTTCGCCCAAATTGCACATTCGTAAATCGTCATCTAAAAAACCGTAAAATTTTTTATAAAAAATCCGAAAACCTAAAAATAAGGTTTTCGGAAAAACTACAATCGAATGAAACTATTTAACTTTCTTATAATGAAACACTTCTTCGCCAATGAATGAAATCGTTTTGATTTTTTAATTGGGCTTTGGTTTGTTTTTTGCCGCTTGCAATTTCTATTATTTCGTTGAGTAGCTCGTCTGCCATTTCTTGCATCGATTTTGTACCTTTGATGATTTTTCCGGCATCAAAATCGATAATGTCAGCCATTTTTTGTGCTAATTCTGAATTTGAAGCCACTTTTATTACCGGAACAACCGGATTTCCGGTTGGAGTACCCAGTCCGGTAGTGAATAAAATCAGATTTGCACCCGAACCAGCCATTGCCGTGGTGCTTTCCACATCATTTCCGGGTGTGCAAAGCAATGTTAGCCCATTTTCAGTTGCATATTCGCCATAGTCCAAAACCGAAACGACAGGAGAAGTTCCCCCTTTTTTGGCAGCACCGGCAGATTTCATGGCATCGGTGATTAAACCGTCTTTGATGTTTCCGGGTGAAGGATTCATGTCGAAACCGGAGCCGGCTGCAACAACCGATTTTTCGTAGTTTTTCATGAGTTTTAAAAATTTTTCGGCATTTTCATCTGAAATGCACCGATTAACGATTTCTTGCTCAACGCCACATAATTCGGGGAACTCCGAAAGAATCACTTTTCCGCCCAAAGCGACTACAATATCAGAAACTACTCCTAAAAGAGGATTTGCCGAAATACCCGAAAATCCATCGGAACCTCCACATTCTAAGCCAATTGTCAGTTTCGACAAAGGTGCCGGTTGTCGCTCCATTTTATTGGCATTCAAAATGGCTTGGTAAGATTTTTCAATGATTTGTTTGAGCATTTCGTCTGTAGAACCTATTTTTTGATGTTCAAAAATTAATATCGGTTTTTCTAAGTTCGGATTTATTTTGTTTAATGCTTTTTGAAACAGTTCAACTTGCAAATTTTGACAACCCAAGCTTAAAACGCTAACGCCCGCTACATTGGGATTGTGAACGTATCCGGCTAATAAATTGGCTAATGCTTCCGCATCTTGTCGAGTGCTTCCGCAACCGGCTTGATGAGTTAAAAATCTTACCTGAATATTTTTTAGAATATTTTTTGTTTGAAAACTTTCTTCTTTAATCTGTTCTTCTGAATTACTGATTAAGTTTCTGAGAAATAAGCGATAAGAATTTTCTTTATTGTTCAAAAGTTCTTTTTCAAAAATATCTTTTAACAATTCAATATTATGGTTCTCGCAAAAGACTAACGGAAAAAATAACCAGACATTTTCCGTTCCTACTTGTCCGTCTGTTCTATGATAGCCAAGAAATGTTGCATTTTTCCATTTTTCCATCGGTGGAGGCGACCAGAAAAAGCTTTCTGTTTTGTGTGTAACGGGCGAACTTTCGTGCTTAACATTCTGTATAGTAAGCACTTCACCTTTTTTAATAAACTCTTTAGCTCTTCCTATCAAAACCCCATACATAGTTATCGATTCGCCTTTTGGTAAATCAGTTAAAGCTATTTTGTGTTTTGCTTTTACAAAACTTTTTATTGTAATTGTTTCATTTTCAAAAACAATAGCCTCGTTGAGTTGCAAATCGGAAAGTGCAACTGCCACATTGTCAGTTTTTGAAATTTTTAAAAGTTTTTCCATTTTTGTATTTGTTAAATGGTTAAATGTCAAATGCAAGGAAAGCTTGTTCAATGCCTTTATTTTCAATAAGTTCCAATGCTTTTGCAATGGCACTGGTAAGCCCTGAAACTAAATTCAAATCCATATTCCAAAATTCTGTTTTTGCTAAAATGGATTTTGCAATAAAATTGTAATCGTTTGATTTCCAGATTTCTGCAAAATAATCTACGATTGCTTTTTCATCGCTTATGGGCAAAGATTTACCTTGCCATGTGCCTTTGTAAAAGCGAATAAGTGCTGCAAATGAGAATGTTAGATGTTTTGGCAAATATCCAAATTTTTGTTCAAATTCCAGCATAGTAGGCAAGGAGCGAACTTTGAATTTTGAAATGGAATTGAGCGCAATGGTCGATAAATAGTGCTTTATGTACGGATTTCTGAATCGGTCGAAAACTTCGGTTGCAAATTCAAGCAATTCGGTTTTGTCCATGTTTAAAACTTCAACAATTTCATTAATAACCAAGTTGTTGATAAAATTATCGGTAAATTGCACATTCATGGTCTCTTCAACCGTTTCGTTGCCAAAAAGCAGGGAAATAGGCACAATACACGTGTGCGCCCCGTTCAAAATTCGCACTTTTCGGGTTCTATATGGCTGAATGCTATCAACAATTTTAACATTTAAACCCGATTTTTGAATGGGAAATTTTTGTTTAAATTGCTCATCGCCCTCAATTACCCACAAAAAAAACGGCTCGGCTGTAACCATTAAATCGTCTTCGTATTCCAATTGTTGCGTAAAAAATTCTTTATTGTCTTTCGGAAAACCGGGTACAATTCTATCTACCAATGTGTTATGAAAAGTACACGTTTCTAAAATCCAATTTTCAAAATTACTGCTTAATTTCCATTTTCTGCTGTATTTAAAAATAATTTCTTTTAGAGTATCAGCATTGTAATTAATTAATTCACAAGGAATTATAGTTAATCCTTTTTCTTTGTTTCCACTAAAAAATGTAAATCTTTCAAAAAGAAAAGCAGTTAATTTTGCAGGAAAGGAATTGTGAGGCTGTGTGTAAAATTCATCGCTTTCGCAAAAAGCAATTCCCGATTCGGTGGTATTTGAAATAACAAATTGTAATTCCTTTTCATGCGCTAAATTTAAAAAATCAGTGTAATTCAAATACGGATTAATTCCATTTTGTATGCTTGTTATCAGTATTTTATCTTTAATATGCTGTTCTTTTTTTATTCCATTCAAAAACAAAGTATAAAGCCCGTCTTGTTCATTTAAAAGTTTAACCATTCCATTTTCAATTGGTTGCACTACTACAATGCCAGCATTAAATTCGGTTTCTTTGTTTAATTTATCAATCGAATAATCTACAAAAGCTCTTAAAAAATTTCCTTCTCCAAATTGAAGTATTTTTACCGGTAAACTTTTTTGAATTTTTAAATTTTTTCTATTTAATTTCATTTTTTATCTGTTTTATTGATTATTTATAAAAAAATATAAATTTTAGTGTTATTTTTTCTCATTTAATTTATAATTACCTTACAAATTTTCAATTCTTTTCCATTTTGGTGCAATGAAAATCATTAATAACCAAGCTAATAGATAAGCAAAAGCTGCAATAGCAAATAGGATAAGATATCCAGCATCAACATTTCCATTGGCTTTATAAAATTCGAGTATATTGCCAGCTAAAATTGCAACCAGCATTCCGCCTACAGCCCCCGCCATTCCTCCGATTCCGGTAACAGACCCTATTGCTTTTTTGGGAAACATATCGGAAACCGTAGTAAAAATATTAGCCGACCAAGCTTGATGCGATGAAGCTGCCAAGCTGATGAGTGCAATGGCTCCCCACAAGCCAACATTCTGATTTTGAACAAATAAGATAGGAACAACCAACATTGCAAAAATGAGCATTGCAGTTGAACGTGCTTTAAATGCCGACCAGCCTTTTTTTAAGAAAAATGAAGAAAGCCAACCTCCAAAAATACTTCCAAAAGTAGTACTTGTGTAAATTACAGCCAGCGAAAGTCCAAAGCCTGAGCCGGTTACAGAAACACCTCTTACGTCATTGAGCCAACTTGGTATCCAAAACAAGAAAAACCACCAAATTGGGTCAGTGAGAAATTT
Organism: Paludibacter propionicigenes; assembly: GCA_020721325.1. GTDB lineage: Bacteria > Bacteroidota > Bacteroidia > Bacteroidales > JAIFNL01 > JAIFNL01. The sequence goes on along the minus strand of DYNA01000012.1, from coordinate 10,860 downwards.
GCCTATTGCAAAAGCCCAAGTTTGCTTGTATTTTAAAAGTTTAGCCCATGGCAATTTTTCATTGTTTTCGGTTGCTTCTTCTTTATCACTCTCAATATAAGCAAGTTCAGTGGCAGATAAGCGTTTTTGTTTTTTAGGAATTTCATAAAAAATAAACCAAAAAATAAGCCACAACAGCCCAATGGCTCCGGTTAAAATAAATGCCCATTGCCACCCCCATTTTTCGGCAATGAATGGCACGCTAAGTGGCGCAATAACAGCTCCTACATTGGCTCCTGAATTGAAAATTCCGGTTGCTAAAGCTCTTTCTTTTTTTGGAAACCATTCGGCGGTAGCTTTAATGGCTGCCGGAAAATTTCCGGCTTCGGTAACGCCCAGTAATGCTCTAAAAACGCCAAAACCCAAAGGTGTTTTTGCGAAAGCGTGCAAAATGGCTGCAATGCTCCAGCCGAAAAGGGCAAGGGCATAGCCTATTTTTGTTCCTAACTTGTCAATTACCCGTCCGGCAAGCAACATGCCCAATGCGTAGGCAAATTGAAACGCTGTTACAACGTAACCGTATTCGGCTTCTCCCAAGCCTACTTCTTTTTCGAGCCAAGGTTTTAAAATGCCAATTACTTGTCTATCAAGATAATTGATAGTGGTGGCAAAGAAAATAAGTGTGCAAATAGTCCACCTGTATTTTCCGATTTGTTGATTGATTGTTGTCATATTATTTTTTGTATGAAAAAGATTGAAAATTATAAAAGAATATTTCAATATTTTCTAATTTGTAACCTATTTTTCTTTAAGACTTTTGATAATTTCCACTGTATCAGCTATTTTTGTACGGAGTAAATCAAAATCTTTATTTTTTAAAATATCGTTTGAAATTAAATTAGAACCTAAACCAACACAGGTAACTCCTGCATCGAACCACGATTTTAAATTCTCATAAGTGTTTGATACACCGCCTGTTGGCATAATACTTGTCCAAGGTTGCGGAGCTTTTATAGCTTTTACAAAATCGGGTCCGTAAGTGCCTCCGGGAAAGAGTTTTACAATTTCGCAGCCCAATTCTTCGGCTTTCGCTATTTCGGTAAGAGAACCGCAACCGGCTGACCATAAGACTTTTCTACGATTGCAAACTATTGCTATATCTTCTCTTAAAACCGGAGTTACAACGAAATTTGCACCTAATTGCATGTAAAGCGAAGCGGCTGCGGCATCAGTAACCGAACCTACACCCAAAATCATTTCGGGTAAGTATTTGATAGCAAATTTGTTAAGCTCTGCAAAAACCTCATGGGCAAAATCTCCACGACTCGTAAATTCCAGTAAACGCGCTCCACCTTCGTAGCAAGTTTTTAAAATATTTTTTCCTAATTCAATGTCGCTGTGAAAAAAAAGTGGTATGAAACCTGTATTTTTCATCGCTTGTGCCACTTCTATTCTTGAAAACTGAGACATTTTATTTAATTATTAATTTTTAGTTTAAAATTGTTATTTTTTTATATTAAAAATAATGTTTTTTTAATTTAATTTTAAAAAAAATTACTACATCAATTTGTTTTGTATAAATTTGTAAACCAATTATTTAATTTAATTTTAAATACATCAAATTGATTTATTATAAAAATGAATCTATTTTTAATTTATCTTGAAACTCTGCCGGAGGCATCACCTGCCATTAGTTTTTCTACTTCATCGATGGTAACTCGGTTGTAATCGCCGTGAATAGTGTGCTTTAAACATGATGCAGCAACTGCAAAGTTTAACGCTTTTTGTGGAGAATCGGTGTATGTGAGCAAGCCGTAAATGAGTCCGCCCATGAATGAATCACCCCCGCCAACTCTATCGACAATGTGAGTGATTTGATATACTGGGGATTGGAAAAGTTCTTTCCCATCGTATAACACGCCAGACCATGAGTTGTGATTTGCACTTACAGAACCTCGCAAGGTTGTAATTACTTTTTGGCAGCGTGGAAATCTTTTCATAATTTGTTGTGATACAGATAGATAGGCTTCAGCATCTAAATGTCCGGTTGTAACATCAATTCCTTCGGGGTGAATGTTTAATGCCATAGCAGCATCTTCTTCGTTGCCTAAAATAACATCGCAACCTTCTACTAATGAGGGCATTACTTCTGAGGCTTTTTTGCCGTATTTCCAAAGGTTTTTTCGGAAATTTAAGTCTGTTGAAACTGTAATCCCTTTATTATTAGCTACTTTAATAGCTTCCAAACAAACTTCGGCAGCCGACTGCGAAATAGCTGGAGTAATTCCGGTCCAATGAAACCAAGAGGCATTTTCAAAAACTTTTTCCCAATCTATCATACCGGTTTTTATTTCTGAAATAGCTGAATTAGACCTGTCGTAGATAACTTTACTGGCACGGCTAACAGCTCCGGTTTCGAGAAAATAAATTCCAATGCGTTCCCCTCCATAAACAATTTGGTTTACATCTACTCCCAAACCTCTTAATTCTTGAGTGCAAACTTTTGCAATGTCATTTTTTGGCAAACGAGTAACAAAACTTACCGGAATACCATAATTTGCAAGTGATACAGCTACATTGGCTTCGCCACCGCCAAATGTGGAGATTAAGCTGTTTGATTGTCCGAAACGTTCATAATTTGGAGTGGCTAATCGCAGCATTACTTCTCCAAAGGTTACTACTTTTTTCATATTTGAGAATTTTTTTTACTTTAAAACATTAAATTTTTGTATATTTTTTGAAAAATTACTTCTTTTTTTTACTTTTTTTATGGAAAAATTAAAAATTGAAGTAATTTTTTGCATTGTAATAGCAAATATTTTCAATCATAGAGCCTAAAAGCTCCATGTCGTTTGGAATTTCTCCATTTTCAACATCATTTCCAATTAAGTTGCATAAAATTCTACGGAAATATTCATGACGCGGATACGATAAAAAGCTTCTGGAATCAGTGAGCATACCAACGAAACGGCTCAAAAGCCCTAAATTAGAGAGCGCATTGATTTGTTTTTGCATTCCGTCTTTTTGGTCTAAAAACCACCAGCCCGAGCCGTATTGAATTTTTCCGGCTACCGAGCCGTCTTGGAAATTGCCAATCATTGTTGCAAATACTTCATTATCAGAAGGATTAAGATTATAAAGTATGGTTTTTGCCAATTGATTTTGCTCATCGAGCCGATTGAGAAATTTAGCCATGGGTTGTGCAATTGAAAAATCGCCGATGGAGTCGAAACCTGTATCTGCTCCTAATTGCTTGAATAACCGACTGTTATTGTTTCTTAACGCGCCTGCGTGAAATTGTTGCACCCAATTTTTTTCAGCATCTAACAGAGCAAAATCATGAAGGGTAGCCGATTTGAATTTTAAAATTTCGGTATTATTTAATTCTTTTCGGCTTCTAATTTTTTCAAATATTTGATTGATTTCACTTTGCGTATATTCTTCGGCATAAAAATTTTCAATTCCATGGTCGGACAGTCGGCAACCTTTTGAATGAAAAAAATCGTGTCTTTTTTTCAATGCCGTTATTAAGTCAGCGTAATTTTGTATTTCAAAATCTACTGTAACTGACAGTTTATCAATGTATTGGTTGTATAAATCTACATTTTCTACCATCATGGCTTTGTCGGGTCGCCAAGTGGGTAAAACCTTGAAATCGGTAACGGTTTGAGCTATTTTGTCGTGTGCTGCCAAATTGTCAGTCGGGTCGTCGGTCGTGCAAACAATTTCTACATTCATTTTTTTTATGAGCGATTGTACTTTAAAGTCCTCTTGTTGAAGGAATTGACTTGTTTCATTAAAAATTTCCCTTGCACTGCTTGGATTCAATAGTTTTGAAATACCAAAATACCGTTTTAATTCTAAATGTGTCCAATGATAAAGTGGGTTTCGCAAAGTATGCGGAACGGTTTCCGCCCATTTTTCAAACTTCTCCCAATCGGTGGCTTTTCCGGTGCAAAAAAGTTCTTTTACACCATTTGTTCGCATCGCACGCCATTTGTAATGGTCGCCATAGAGCCAAATTTGTGTAATGTTTTCAAATTGCTTATTTTCAGCTATTTGCTCCGGTATTAAATGACTGTGATAGTCAATAATAGGCATTTTTTTTGCAAATTGGTGATAAAGATATTCCGCCGTTTTGTTTTGAAGAATAAAATTATCGTGTATAAAATCTTGTTTCATTTTACCAGAATATTTATGAAAAATGGATTAAATAATATCATTTTCGCCATCAACATATCCAAAATTGGCTAAAATACCGCCATCAACAAAAAGTACATGTCCATTTACAAAATCACTTGCTTTTGAAGCTAAGAAAAGTGCTGCATTGGCTACATCTTCGGGTTGTCCCCAACGTGCGGCGGGCGTGCGAGTCATCACCAGTTTGTTAAACGGATGACCATTTTCTCTAATGGCAGCCGTTTGGCTGGTGGCAATGTAACCGGGTCCGATGCCGTTGATTTGTAGGTTGTATTTTGCCCATTCGCATGTCATATTGGCAGTTAAAAGTTTTAAGCCTCCTTTTGCACTTGCGTAAGCCGAAACCGAATTTCTGCCATAGACACTCATCATGGAACACATGTTTATAATTTTTCCGGCTCTTTTTTCTATCATTTTCGGAGCTACTCTTTTTGCCATGATTAGTGGTGCAACTAAATCAATTTCAATTACTTGCTTAAAGTCAGAAATGGGCATATCTAAAATTGGAATGCGCTTAATTATTCCGGCATTATTTACTAAAATATCAACCGCTCCGAATTTTTCTTCTATTTCTGAAATTGCCTTATCAACTTGTATTTCGTTGGTTACATCAAAATTTTGTGTAAAAACATCGATACCTTCTTTATTGTATTCTTCTTTGCATTGAGCAAGTTTTTCGTCTGAAATATCGTTTACTACGATTTTTGCACCTGCTTTTGCCAGCACTTTGGCTATTGCCATTCCTATGCCGTGCGTGCCTCCGGTTATAAGTGCTATTTTACCGTTTAAATTGAAAAGTTCATTTATCATATTTATTTGATTTTGAATTGTTTATATTTTGTTATTATTTTTTCAATTATTAATATGTTTGTTTTTTTCCACATAAAAATAATGTAATCGATTGCACAAATTTATATTTTATTTTTTTAATAAAAAAAGAATCATCAAAAAAAAAATTGAAAGATGATAAAAAAAACTTTATTAATCTTATTTACAGATATTTAGAAATTTTATTTTTTCAAAAAAAATCTTTAATTTTATTTATGAGAGGCTATTTTTTTTCCAAATGTTTCGCTTTTGTTAATTAAAATCAATTTTTTTATTAAAAATATTTAAAACGGAGGATACAGAATTTGTTAATTAAAAGAATATCAAATTATTAGTGTATATATTTTTTTGTGCAACAAATGAGGAATGTTTTTTTTTAAAAGAAAGATTGCATTTTGATAATTGGAATCTATAAAATTTTTGTTTAAAAATGTTAATTTTTCTTTTTTTGATAAAATTAAATGATAAATAAATAAAAATTAATTATTTTTGTAATCGATTGTAATTATAAATATTCATATAAAAAAATTGAAAATGATACATTCAGAATTACGTTATGCTTCTCATCCTGAAGATTTTAAGCATTATGACACAGCTCGTTTGCGTAAAGAGTATTTAGTGAATAATCTTTTTGAAACAGGAAAAATCAATATGGTTTATTCGCTTTACGACCGCATGATAGTGGGCGGTGCAATGCCTGCAAAAAATGGTGAATTGGAGTTATTGCCCATTGATGATATAAAATCGGAATATTTTCTTGAACGGCGCGAACTTGGGATAATCAATGTAGGTAATAATACAGGAAAAGTTATTGTAGATAATACCGTTTTTGAGCTTAAATACAAGGAGGCTTTGTATGTAGGACGAGAAAATAAGGTGGTAAAATTTAGTGGTGATACGCTTTTTTATTTCAATTCTACTCCGGCACATGCGGTTTGCCCAACTCGAAAAATAACTTCTGCGGAAGCGGAAATTGTAGAATTGGGAGCTTTGGAAACTTCCAATCATAGAGTTATTAATAAGCTGATAGTGAACAGTGTAGTAAAAACTTGCCAATTGCAAATGGGCATGACTTCGCTTAAAACGGGAAGTGTTTGGAATACTATGCCCGCACATTCACACAATAGAAGAATGGAGGTTTATTTTTATTTTGAAGTTCCAGAAAATCAGGCTATCTGCCATTTAATGGGGCAACCCGATGAAACACGTTTGCTTTGGATGAAAAATAATGAGGCAGTTGTATCGCCTTCTTGGTCTATTCATTCGGCTGCCGGAACATCGAATTATACCTTTATTTGGGGTATGGCTGGTGAAAATTTGAATTACGGGGATATGGATACGCGGTTGGTTAATGAATTGCGGTAAAATTTATTTTTTTGAAATGATTTTTGATATTAAAATATAATAGTTCGTTATTTTTTTGCCAAGAGTTCAAGAATAAACTCAAGCCTCTCTATTTTTTTTTAAAATAAGAGAGTAAAGGAGCGAAAAGTTTTATTTTTTTGATTACTAAGCGAATAAGGATTTGAAAATCAACCTTTTTTGCTTAGTAATAATTTTAACAAAACAAAAATAAAATCTTCTTCTCTTGTTTGCTATTTAAAGCTAAAAAATAGCGTGGTGCGAATAAAGAGCGTATAAGGCTCGAATGAAGGTCGAACAAAGTGCATATAGTTTGTTAAAATAGTCATTTTTTTAAATTCTATTCTAATATTTTATTTTTCATAAATACTTGAATAATAGAATTTTAAAAAAATAGAAAATATTCTTAAATTCATTTTTTTTTCATTATATAAAATAATCAAAACCTAACATTTTAAATAAATTTCGTTTCTTGTCGAATATTTTTCAATAAAAATTTAAGAATGCAAAAATTTACTTATTTTTGTAAAAAGTTATCATTTTTTTTGCAACAAAAAAACGTTTGTTAATTAAAAACTTGGTAAAATTTTATATTTTAAGATGATAAAAAAATATAAAACTTGAAATTTAGTATCTATTCGTTTAAAAAAAAAAGAATTATTTTAAATGTTAATTACGAAAGAATTAATTTCACTTTTACACAATGGAGATGAGAAAACCTTTGAAACTATTTTCAAGCATTGGTTTGAAAAACTTGTGGATTATGCTTATAAATTAATTAAAAATGAGGAGCTTGCTTCGGAAATTGTAGAAGATTTTTTTGTTTATTTTTTTGAAAATCTTCAAAACATTGAAATAAATACTTCATTAAATGCTTATTTTTTTTAAAGTATCCACAATCGGTGTCTAAAAGAAATCAGGCATGAATTGATAAAACAAAAATATGAAAATTTTGCAAAAATAAGTTTAGATAATAATTTTTATGAATCAGAAATCCCAATTTCGCCACTTTTAACTCAAGAATTGCAACAAAAAATTGAAATTGCACGAGAGGCAATTTCGCCGCGATTCGCTCCTGTATCTTTCGCAAGTAATTTCAGCCGAAGAATACGAAAAATCGGCAAGTCAATTCATACAAAAAAAATCGGGGCATCAAAACACTCAAAACTCAATCAGCAGCACCAAAATACAAATAAGCAATTTGCAACAATCGGTTTTGGATTTAGAATTGCAATTCTTGCAACAAAAAGAAAACCAAATCATTTCGCTCAAAGAGAGCATTGAAGCTTTTTTGGCGCAAGCCTATTTGTGGGAACAAAACTATTTGCTCAAAAGTCCGTTTGCCGGAAAAGTTGTATTCTCTAAAATATGGACAAATTTTCAAAACCTTTCGGCGGGCGACATTGTTTTTACCATTCTGCCCAATGAAGCGAAAAAGGAAATTGTAGCACGTGCAAGTCTTCCCTTAGTGGGTTCGGGCAAAGTGAAAATAGGGCAAAAAGTAAACTTAAAACTCAACGATTATCCATTTCAAGAATTTGGTATTTTGCAAGGCAGCGTACAGGAAATTTCGGCAGTAAACGATGGCGAAAATTATACGGTTTTAATCAACTTAAATCAGTCGTTGCAAACCAATTACAAGCTCAAAATTCCGTTCAAACAAAATATGCTGGCTTCTGCCGAAATTATAACCGAAGACTTACCTCTTGTTGCACGTTTTTTTAACCCTATCAAAAGCCTTTTCTTAAACAAGCAATAGAAGATTGAGGGAGATTGAAATGGATTGAGAGAGATTGAGAGAGATTGAGAGAGATTGAAAATTAATTCTAAAATCTTTGCTTTTTTTCGGGTAAAAATTTGGTATTTTTGTAAAAAATAAGGAATTTGAGAAATAGAACAACTGGCTTAATCTTTACTTTTTAAAACTTTAAAAATTATTTTTTTCAAAAAAAAAGCTTCTTACAGAAAACAAAAAAACACAAAAATTGTGTTTTATAGAAAACGTTTTTGTATCTTTGCATCAAATTAAAATTTTGATTTATTAAAAAAAACTCAAATGGAGGCACTAATAAAAAGGCATTTAGACTTGGTAAACCAAACAACACTTGATTTTAAACGGCAAATTATGACACAATTGCCTTGGGAAGAGCGACTTATTGGAATAAAAGGCGCGCGCGGTGTAGGAAAAACCACTTTAATGTTGCAATACATTAAGCAAAATTATTCATTATCGCTTAAAGCCATGTACATTTCGTTAGATAATTTGTATTTTTCGGAAAATAAACTCATTGATTTTGTAGAAGATTTTGTTGCTCGCGGCGGGGAACATCTTTTTGTTGATGAGGTTCATAAATACAAAAATTGGGCTATCGAAATAAAAAACATTTATGATTCTTTTCCTAAACTTAAAGTGGTTTTTACGGGTTCTTCAATGCTCGAAATATTAAACTCAAGAGTTGATTTAAGCCGAAGGGCTTTGGTGTATAACATGCAAGGATTATCGTTTAGAGAGTTTCTAAATTTTTATCATAAAACGAATTTTAATGTCATTAAATTAGAAGATTTATTAACGAATCATACCGAAATTGCCTTACAAATAGGCAAGCAATTTAAACCACTACAATTTTTCAACGAATATCTGAAAGTTGGCTATTTTCCATTTTATTCAGGCAGCGAAGTGTTGTATTACAAACGGTTACAAGAAATAATCAACATGATTTTAGAAATAGAATTGCCTTTATTGCGAAATACCGACGTGTCGATAGTTGGCAAAATAAAACAAATGTTGTACGTTATTAGCCAATCCGTTCCATTTAAACCAAACATTTCAGCATTAGCCGATAAAATTAATACAACACGAAAAACCGTACTTGAATATATTAATTATATGAAAGAGGCAAAAGTTTTTAATCTCGTTCACAAAGATGCTTTTGGAATAAGTTTACTTCAAAAACCCGAAAAACTTTATCTCGAAAATACAAACTATATGTTTGCTATAATCCATTCAGAGCCAAATGTTGGGAGTTTGAGAGAAACTTTTTTTATGAATCAATTATCTGAGAGCCACACATTAACCTATTCGGAAAAAGCTGATTTCCTTGTAGATAATAAATATACTTTTGAAATAGGCGGAAAAGATAAAACAAAAAAGCAAATCGAACACATTGAAAATGCGTTTATTGCGGCTGATAACATCGAATTTGGTTATGAAAACAAAATTCCTCTTTGGCTTTTTGGTTTTTTATACTAAAAACTTGCGTTTTTGAAAAATAAAATGAATATTGAAATAAAAAAAAACCGGCTTAATTTTTGTTTTTTTCTAACTAAAAAATTAGAAACTTTTTTTACCAATTAAATAAAAAAAAACGAACCCAAAATACGCAAATTCATTAGGCTTTAAATGGTATTTTCACAACTCTCAAAATAAGTGAGTTATATCAAAATCGTACAACTTATAAATTACGCCCGTTTCAAATTTTATTATCAATGAAGTTTTTTTTAAAATAAAAAAACTGAAAAACTTACAAAAAACTTTGCCAAAATTTATAAAAACCTTGGCTAAGTTTAAAGAACTATTAATAAAGTACAGCACAAGTGCAATACCTGAAAATTTATTTTTAGAGTTTTTTGAAGGGCTATTTTCGGGGAGCGAATAAAGTACGTATAAAGTACGTATAAAGTACGAATAAAGGTCGAACAAGGTATAATGAAAGGATATATAATAAACATAAATACATGCTAATAAACCACTTAACTCGGTGTTTGTATTTATTTTTGAAAGAAAAATAGCTAAAAAAAGATAGAATTAGGTGTTTTGCTAAAAAAAATAATTCGGTATTTTATAATAGAAAACGCTTTTTTCAAAGCGACTATTTGGTTTTATTCTAAATAACAAAAACATGTTGTATAACATATCAAGGGGGGGGTAAAATTCAAAATATTATTTAGATATTTGTCGGCAGAAAAAAACACTTTTGCGCACCGTTTTTTTTCTAAATAAACATAATTTATAAACAATTTTTAATACTTTAACAAAATGAAAGATTCAAAAAAAATGAAATTAACTGAAATCATTAAGAACAAACTAAATGAGAGTGAATTAAAAAAAATTAAAGGAGGCGAAGATTATGTAATTTCCGACCCAGGTTGCCTTTCAATGTGTATTAAAAGTGATTTAGCAACTCGAGCAGAAGTTAAAGCGTTTTAATAAATTGAGTTAAATTACAAGGGAGAGTAAAAAGTAAGATATTAATTATAATTTTTGAGCTACGTCTTATTATTGCATTATAAATTATTATGCATTTAATTGTTTGTTCTTTAGTAATTTCATTTTATATTCTTTTACTCCCCCACTATTTAACTGATTTTGAAGATATAAACATGACAATGAGTGAAATTATCCGAAATGAGACATTAAATGCAAATAACTTTGGTCGTTGGTGGTGATTCAAAAAGTATGATAAAATAAAACTATAACAATAAGGAAATTAG
>DYNA01000103.1 GCA_020721325.1 Paludibacter propionicigenes | reverse complement strand
CAAAGCACTTACATAAAAATAAAAGCTCAAATTATAACCGTTTAAAGTATATTTATTTGCACTTTAGTATTTTTACATGAAATTATTAATTCAGATAGCAGCTTAGTATAAATAGCAAAATAGTTCCCATTTTTTATGTTTTTTTTACAAAATATTTGCATAAAAAAGAAAATAGATGTAAATTTACCCAACTTTTTTTATAGAATATTTGAAAAAATTTCGGTTCGATTTTTTAAAAATTTTATAAAAAGAAATAAAAATAAGTAAATCTTTGAAATTAATTTAGTGAAATAAATTAAATAAAATAGACCGAATGATTTTGCAAATACCAGTATATCTGGCTAAAACAAAATTATTCATTATTCATTACTTAAACCCAAGCAGATTATGAAAAGTAAAATAAGAATTGGAAATGCGGGCGGTTTCTGGGGCGACGATTTAGGCGCACTCAAACGCCAGTTATTGGGCGGCGAATTGGATTATGTAACCATAGACTATTTGGCTGAAATTACGATGAGTATTTTGCGAAAGCAACAATTAAAAAATCCTTCTTTGGGCTATATCAACGATTTTGTGGAACAAATTGTAGAAGTTGCACCTATCTTGGTAACCCAAAGCACCCGAATTATTTCCAATGCCGGAGGTATTAATCCATTGGCTTGCGCCAAACAAATTACCAATCGCTTAAAACCTTTAGGAATAAATTTAAAAATTGCCGTTATTGAGGGTGATAATATTTTAGGAGAAATAGATAGTTTATATCCCGAAAAGACATATTTTACGAATATGGAAAGCGGACAAGAATTTGCCGAAGTTAAAAACAAAATTCAAAGTGCAAATGTTTACTTGGGCATTCCTCCGCTTTTAGAAGCCTTAAAAACCGATGCTCAAATTATTATAGCCGGCAGAGTTACTGACACTTCCATTACCATGGCACCTATGGTGCATGAATTTAATTGGGCTTTAAACGATTGGGACAAACTCGCTTCGGGATTGATAGCCGGACACATTATTGAATGTGGCGCACAAGCTTCGGGCGGAAACTTTACCGACTGGGAAAAAGTCCCTTTTTGGTTGGATTTTGGCTATCCGATAGTAGAAGTTTGCGCCGATGGAAACTTTATAGTTACAAAACACAAAAATACCGGAGGATTAATTACTTCCGAAACCATCAAAGAGCAATTGGTTTATGAAATGGGAAATCCGGCTTACTACATTAGCCCCGATGTCATAGCCAATTTTTTAAGCATTCAACTCGAAGATTTGGGCAATGACCAAGTAAAAGTTTCGGGCGTAAAAGGCTTGCCTTCTACCCATTTTCTCAAAGTATCAATGGCTTACGAAGATGGCTACAAAGCCGTTAGCTCCATAATAATCAGCGGCGAAAACGCGCTCAACAAAGCCGAAATTTTCGATGAAATTTTTTGGGAGCGTTTGGGCGTACACTTTGAAAAGTCCAACACCGAGTACGTAGGTTTCGATTCTACACACAAACATCTTTCGCCCGAAAATGACCCCAACGAAATCCTTTTGCGCTTCAGCGTTTACGACATGGACAGAGATAAAATAGATACTTTTTCAAAAGGAATTGCGCCCATGATTTTGAGTGGACCTCCCGGAGTAGCCGTAACCGGTGGAAGACCTCAAATTCAGAACGTTATGACTTATTATCCGGCTTTGATACCCAAAAAAGAAATCTCAGCCAAAGTTCACTACTTAAATGCCGAAGGAAACATCATACAAACTACTGAAATTCAATCAATCAGCGGTTTTGAACAAGACACTCAGGAACCGGAATTTGGAAAACAAATTAGCAATGGATTGGCAATGGAACAAACCGGCGATTTTACCACCATGATGCAACTCAAAGAGCTTTGCTTAGCACGCTCAGGCGACAAAGGCGACATGGCAAACATTGGCTTAATAGCTCGAAATCAAACAATTTACGATTATCTCAAACAATATTTTACTGCCGATAAAGTCAAATTCATTTTTGGCGACATGTGCAAAGGCGAAGTTATTCGTTACGAATTGGACAATTTGCTGGCTTTGAACTTTTTATTGGAAAAATCGCTCGACGGAGGCGGAACCAAATCGCTCATGATAGATGCACAAGGAAAAACTTATGCATCAGCTCTTTTGGCTCAAAAAATCAGAGTGCCGGAGTATTTTATTACTATGAATTTGATTTAACAATGGGGCGTTATTTTTTTTGAACGCATGTAAAAATAAACTCAAATCTTTTTCTTTTTCAAAAAAAAAGAAATAAGGGAATAAGGGAGGAAACAAGTTTTATTTTTCGTTACTAAGCGAATAAGGGATTGAAAATCAACCTTTTTTCCTTAGTAAAAAGGATAACAAAACAAAAATAAAACCTTATTCCCTTATTTTAAAAATCATAAAACATGCAGGAAAAGTAAAATTCATTTTCCCTGTCAGTAACTAAATGTTTGGCTTATCTCCATAATATTATTTTTATTTTTTCAAATTGTTAAAATGTGATATAAATCAAATTATAAATAAAAATTAAACAATTTTATTGTGTGGTTTTTAATGATGTTTTATAGAAAAAATTAAAATATTCAGTTGTATCATATTAATATTCTGCATTTTATATCTTTTTCTTTTTTTTGAAAAAAAAATGTTTAATTTTAAAAGTATAAATATTTAACTATTTATTTTTTTAAATATGATTTTCTTTCTATTTTAGTAAAAAAATTTAAAAATATTTTTTATAAAAAAATATATTTTTTTACAATTTTTTTTTAAAAGGAAAAAATTCAATACAAAATTCTAAAACATTGATTAACTTACAAATAAATAAAAATAACTAAAACCAGTATTGGTAAAATAATTATAAAATTTTAATACTATGTCGAGTTTAAAAGAAAAATTAGGGCAAAAAATAGCCGAACATCGTCCGCGTACAACACGCTTACTCAAAGAGTTTGGAAATGTGAAAGTAGGAGAAGTTACCATTGAACAAATCATTCAAGGTATGCGCGATATTAAAAGTTTAGTAACCGATATATCGTATCTCGACCCACAAGAAGGTATTCGCTTTAGAGGAAAAACAATACCGGAAGTTATGGAACAATTGCCAAAACCCGCCGGAAAAGATTACCCTTATGTAGAAGCGTTTTGGTTCTTTTTGCTAACGGGCGAAATTCCAACGGAAAAAGAAACCTTTGAAATCATTGATGAGTTTAAGCGCAGAAGCCAAGTGCCAATGTATGTGTTTGATATTCTTCGCGGTATGTCGCGCGATACGCACCCGATGACTATGTTTTCTACCGTTATTTTGGCTATGCAACGCGAGTCGGAATTTGCCAAACACTACGAAGAGGGTTACAATAAAATGACCGCTTGGGAATACATGTACGAAGATGCAACCAACATTATGGCTCGCATTCCGAGTATAGCTGCTTACATTTACCGCATGAAGTACAAGAGCGACACGCCGATAACTCCAAGACCCGAATTGGATTTGGGTTCAAACTTTGCGCACATGATGGGCATTCCCGAACCTTACGACGATGTAGCTCGTATGTATTTTATCATTCACTCCGACCACGAATCGGGCAATGCTTCGGCGCATACCACTCACTTGGTAGCTTCAACGCTTTCCGATGCTTATTATTCGCTTTCTGCCGGTATGAATGCCTTGGCGGGACCGCTTCACGGATTGGCTAATCAAGAGGTTTTGCGTTGGCTTTTGGGCGTTATCAAGCGTTTGGAAGGACACGAACTAACGGAAGATTTGATGAAAAAATTTGTTCTCGAAACCCTCGACAGCGGTCAAGTTATTCCGGGTTTTGGACATGCCGTTTTGCGCAAAACCGACCCACGTTACACTTCGCAACGCGATTTCTGTTTAAAACATTTGCCCGAAGATAAAATTTTTAAATACGTGGATATGCTTTACCGAATTGTTCCTGATATTTTGTTGGCAAAAGGAAAAGCAAAAAATCCATGGCCCAATGTTGATGCTCAATCGGGTGTTATTCAGTGGTATTACGGCGTAAAAGAGTACGATTTCTATACCGTTATGTTTGGTGTAGGACGCGCAATGGGTGTTTTGGCTAACATTACTTGGGACAGAGCTTTAGGTTATGCCCTCGAACGCCCCAAATCGCTCACTACCGATATGCTCGAAAAAATAGCCGGTATTCAATAGTTTTTGCACACTTTTTTTAAAATTGTGTTAAAAACTATACTGCAAACGGTTTATTATTTAACTTTTCCAAAGTTTTAAAACTTTGGAAAAGTTGTAGTTACGCAATAGAAAAAATTAAAATATATCCCATTTTTAGTATAGAAATAAAAAAAAGCTGCATTCAAAAAATGCAGCTTTTTTAGTATTTTTAAACTAAGAAGAATTAGTTTACAATGGCTTTGAAAGTATCGTTGGAGAAATATTTGAAAAACTCCATATCTTTTTTAGCGTAATTTTTTAAAGAAGCGTCTTTGTCGGTAGCTGTTTTTAAATTGTCAAACAACATGGTTGTGTTGTCTGTTTTAGCACCAAAAATAGCTTTTAAGTAGTAATTGTACGGATTGTCGCTTTCTACCGATTTAATGGTATTAAGTCCGGCATTTGGGTCTTCGTCAAGTAATTGAGCTAAAGCGGCATTGAATGTTTTTGAACCACCAAAATATTTTACGGCTTCAGAATATTTATTTTCCATGATAGAAATTACACCTAAATTGTAATTAACTGCATCTGAAGAAGATGAATTGGCTGCTGAAGAGAAGAATTGTTTGGCTGCGTCTTTCTTGCCATTTAATAACTCTATGAAACCTAAGTTGTTGGCTGTTGTAGCGTTGTCTTCTAAGTTTTTAGCAGACTCGAAGTAAGTTTTAGCTTCTTTGTAGTCTCCTTTGTAAGTGTAGATAACACCAATATTGTTAGCACCGCGCCAATCGTTTGGATAAGCAGCGTTGTAAGCTTTGTAGATTTCTAATTTTTTATCCAACATTTTGCACGATTCACCTGCAAAAAGAAGCTCGTTTTGAGTCAATTCTTTTGGATTTGATAACGCAAGATTTACAATTTGTTCAGTCGTTTTTGATTCGGTAGTGAAAGCAACTGTAAATTCGGTTTTTCTTAATTTTGGAAGAATGGTTTCAGCCAAAGCACCGAAAGCAGCGGTTAAGTTTTTGATTTCTTTTTCGCGAACTGAAGGGTCTGAATACATTGAAAGAACTCTCAAAATAAGGTCTTTGTCTTGAATGTTCGATGCTTTTACTAAGTCTTCAAAACCTTTCCAGTCTTCTGGAGTAGAGTTGGTTACAATTTTTGAATTATTGATTTCAAAACCGGCTTTTTTCAAATCGGCTGTTGTGTATTTAACGGCTTCTTTGGTTCTGTTTCCGGCAAGTGAAGTGTTTAATCTTTCTTCACCGTCCACAGATGCGTAACTCCAAACGTTCAATTCTTTTAATGTTTGTTTTGGATTTTTGCTTACTTCGGCTATTTTTTTGATAAATTCGTCGTAACCTACTTTTTCGGTAACGGTTGTAGTATTGATTTTGTAATAAGCAGTAGCTTTAAAAGAAGCATCGGTTACTTTAACCAAAGGTTCGGTAGCAAGAATTACTGAAGCCATTCCGGCACCGTCGTTGTAAGTATTATCAACTAATAATCCTTTTTTAACCAATTCGGGAGTTGTAATGATACCATCGGCAAGTTTTTTCTTATCTTCAGGAATGGGTACATCTCCGGTTTGTTTTTTGTATGAACCGGTCATTTCTTTCCACTCTAAAGTAGCAATGCGCATGGCATCTTGATAAGGCACTTTTGCGCTAAGCGTTACTGAACCACCATTTTCATAGTTTATCACTGTTCCGTTGCCTTCGGTATCTTCGCCACGGGCTTCCATTTTATCTAAAACTACTTCGCCACCATTGTATTTCAACACCGGAACGGCAGTAATGATAGCCGCTTTGTTGAAATATTCCTTAGGAAAGGTAATTTTGATATTAAAAGCTACTTCGTTACCGTGCATTTCCAAAGGGCTTGGAGTTACGGCAAAAGTAACTTCGTCAATGCGGTCAATCATTTTCTTTAAGGCATTACAGCTACTAAAGAAAATACTTATAGCAATAAATATTACTAAATAACTTAAACTTGATTTCTTCATAATTGTTGAATAATATAATTTATATAAATTCCAATTGATAATTTAATTTACTGCAAAAATAAAAATGTTTTTTTAAATAAAAAAAGAAATCAATATTTTTTATTTTTTCAAATGGTTTTATTTTCTAAAAACCTGCTAATTACCAGATATTTAAGACTATATTTCATTTTTATAATAAAAAAATAATTATTTGCATTCGTTTGTTTTTTTCTGTTTTTTAAGAGCCTTCGAGTTTTAGAAATGAATGTATCGGCTACAAAATTGATGGAGTTAATAAGGATTTTTGATTAGATAAGTATTTTATTTTCATATTTTTACGTTTTAATAACCGTTTTTTTTAGAAAATTTTGTTTTATTCATATTTTATTGAATTAATCGTTCATTATTTTTTTTGAATGAATGTAGAAACAAACTCAAATCACTCGCTTTTTCTAAAAAAAGAAATAAAGGAATAAGGGAATCTGCGAGTTTTATTTTTAGTTACTAAGCGAATAAGGGTTTGAAAATCAATCTTATTCCCTTAGTAATGATTCAAACAAAATGAAAATAAAACCTTATTCCCTTATCAATCGTTCATTTTTTTTGCCATGAATGACGAATAATCACAAATTCAATAAATGAATAAAATATTTTTTTTCTGTATCATTTTCTTGATTTTTAAAGAATTACACAAATATTTAACGAACTATTAATTGAATCGAAAGGAATTTTTTTTTAACAATTAAAAATAAAATATTTCTTTTTTTATTGAAAATAATTGCTTGTTTTAAGTTTACTAAAATATTATTATTCAAATAGTTATTCTTTATTTTTAAAATATGGATTTAAAAAAAAAATTAAAATTAAATTTGTTTTAGTTTTGTTTAAAACAAAATTTAATTAATTTTGAATAATTTTTTGATATAAAAAAAATGAATAGTAGAGAAAAAAATGGCTGCAACTTTAAAAAATCCAAATAAACGACTCGATTTTTGTAATTTTAAGTTAGATACTTTATTAGAAATTACAAAAATGATTAATGAAAATTTGCCTACCGAAGAGTTAATTGCTAAATATGAAAAACTTTTATTGCAAAAATTAAGCATCGGAAAGTTACTTATTTTCGGATTTGACAAAACTTGGAATTTAATTCTTAAATCGGGTTTCAAAGCCGATGAAATCATTGAGCTTGATGTAGAAAACGATTTATTGTCGATAGAAGAAATAACGACCGTTACGGCAGCAAATTTGAAACGAAAAACCAGTTTAGATACCATTATTCCGGTTTTTCACAACAACAAGCAAGCCGCCTTTGTGCTTATTGGCGACATAGAAGAGGAGCGCGAAGGCGTTAGCCCTACCATTAAACATTTGCATTTTATTCAAACCTTAACGTATTTGATAATTGTAGCCATTGAAAATCAAAAAATGGTTCAACAAAGCATTTTGCAAGAAGCCTTTAAACGCGAATTGCAAGTAGCCTCGCGCATGCAAGAGATGTTGATACCCGATAGTTATACTTTTCCGCGAAACCAAAAAGCTTACATAGATGCTTTTTACCAACCGCACTTTGATGTGGGAGGCGATTATTACGATTTCTTTTCGCTCAACGACCATGAATATGCCTTTTGCATGAGCGATGTTTCGGGCAAGGGAATTTCAGCAGCCTTGCTGATGTCTAATTTTCAAGCCAATTTGAAAGCACTCTTTACCGACCAAATTTCGCTGGAAACTTTGGTACAAAAACTCAACGAAAAAGTTATGTCGAGTGCCAACGGTGAGAAATTTATTACCCTTTTTATTGGTAAATACAATACTCAGACCCACGTTTTGTCTTACGTAAATGCCGGACACAATCCGCCGTATTTTTACGACATTACCAAACAAGAATTGAGCTTTTTAACTGTAGGCTGCCAAGGTATGGGAATGTTGGATTTTTTACCTTCGGTTCATGTGGGGCAAATAAATATAGAAAATCAGGTAAAACTTTTGCTTTACACAGACGGTTTGATAGAGCAAGAAGGCGAAGAAACCACCGAAACCGGAATGAACGCCGTAGCCGACTGTTTAAAAAACAATGAAAGAATAGACCATAATATACAAACCATTATTGAAACGCTAAATTTGGGCAAAGAAAATACCGTTTTCTTTGATGATATTTCTATGCTCGGAATGCAATTTTGTGTATAAAAACCAGATTGCTGTTTCGATTTTTTGCATTGTAAATGGATTCATTTCCTTTTTTTTACAAAATACTTCTAATTTCTTACAATTTTTTTTTAAAAAACCAACATCAATGGACTTAATAGACTGGACAGAGGAATTTAGTGTAGGCGTTGAGCGTATAGACCATCAGCACAAAGGCTTGATTAAATTAATTAATAATTTGCATCAAGCCATGAGAGTAGGCAAAGGACGAGTTGTTATCAGCGAAACTTTAGATAAATTGATAGAATACACTGCTACTCACTTCAAAACAGAAGAAGAATTGTTTAAAAAATATCAATATTCTGAGTTTTCAATACACAAAAAAGAACATGATGATTTTGTGGAAAAAGTTTTAAAATTCAAAAAAGACTATGATAGCAATCACTTGATGCTTACTTTTGAAGTCATGGATTTTTTAAAAAATTGGTTGGTTAAACACATTTTAGGCTCTGATAAGAACTATAAAGAATTTTTTAATTCGCAAGGTTTGAAATAATTTTAATTTTAAAATTTGAGTTTTTTAAAATAATTGATTGGCAAATATTTAACTTCTTTTTTAATTAAAAATATTAAAATTAACAATTGATGAAAAAACATTTTTTATTCATTCTTTTGCTTTGCTTTGCCGAAATGGCTTTGGCACAGTCTAATTTTTTGTTGTCCAATTCTTTACGAGTTAATACGGTAGTAGATGTACGAAAATCGGTTTCTATCAGTCAATATCCCATTTATGTAGAAATAAAAAATATACAGGCAGAAAGTATCTTAGAAAAAATAATGAATACGGCATTGGAAGGAAAGATAAGACTTTCTGACCCATGGTACAACAATTTGTACGATTTAATTGATAGTACCCTAACTATTGATGGTTTGTACGAACGAATGGGAGGCAAAATAACAACAATGAGTGTTTTTGATGAAAAAACCAAAACTACAAAAGACATAAAAATAAAATCGGATATTAATTTGAAAGAGATTGAAAACATTGGCTTTATAGACGAATGGTTTTTTGACAATACCAATTTTTCGTTTTCAAAAAAAACGCTTGCTTATTTTCCAATCCGAACTTTTTTTAAACCCGATGACGTTGAAAATCAATCGGCTTTGTTTAGAAAAGCATTTATTTTGTATTTTGACAAAATAAACGCAAATCAGGAAAAACTTTCCAACCAAAGGCTCATTCATTATGCTCATGTAAAATACGAGCAATTAATGGACAATTCGATAACTTATACCAAATATTTTGTTGCTGACGAACATTACATTCTTGAAAATGACAACGCCCCTTTGCTCAGTTCGCATACAAAACAACAATTTGCTAAAGCTATCATTGACAAAGCTTTAAGCGAAACTACACCGGTGCATGAGTTCAACACCGAAAAGGTACTTTCCAAACAAGAAATAATAAACAATTTAGGAGCTGGAAATGATACCATTGTTATTGAAAATGTTGAAACCGGCATCTTGGAAGAGCGAATTCTCAAAGGTTCAATTGATTACGCATCAATCAGGTCGTATGTTTTCACAGAAGACTGGTATTTAGACCCGCTTACTTTGCGAATTGTTAAAAAAATTCGTTCAATAGCACCCGTTCGTTTCTTTTACAAACCCGAAGATATTGATAATGAGTATTTAATAAAAAAAAATGTTTTTGAAATTCAATTTAAACAATGAAAAATAATCATTTGAATTAAATTGAATTTCAAATCCGTAAGTTATTGTATCAATCTGTTCTTAAACAACTCATTTATAATTGAATAAAAGCTATTTTGCAACCCATTAATCAGATGACTTTTAATGAATTTTAAAAAAATATAGGTCAAAAGTTGAAAAAAATCTTTTTTTTTTTATAAATTGCTTTTTATTTTTTAATTTTGTTTTTCACAAAAAGAAGATAAGTCATCGTATCAATTTGTTAGTAAACAGCTTATTGATAATTAAATTAAGAGTATTTTGCAAACAATAGCTGCGATTTCTATCGGTTTGTTTAAAAAGTAAATTTGCGTTTTAAAGTAATTTTTAAAACCTTGCAGATTAATTTTTTTCAAAAAAAAATTGACCAATTAATATTAATTTTTAAAAAAATAAAAAAATGTATTTAGAAATAGTAACTCCCGAAGAGAGTCTTTATGCCGGCGAAGTGGATTTGGTTCAATTGCCCGGAACATCGGGGTCGTTTGAGATTATGAAGAATCACGCTCCCATTATTTCTAATTTAACCAAAGGCAAAATAAAGGTAAAAGCCAACGATAAAAATACTTTCTTCGACATTGAAGGTGGCATTATTGAGTGCCACGATAACAATTTAATTGTTTTAGCCGAAAAATAATTGCTTTTTTTCAAAAAATAGAACAAATACATCATTGATTATCAAATTTTTAAGTTTGGTAACGTAAAATTCCGATTTTAAAAAACAGTCAAAATCAGCGATGTTTTTGTATTTGTGTTTCGCACTGTAAAACAACAGAAACAGACAAATTAACAATTTTTGAAAAAAAGATTCAATTTGCCGATAATATTTAATGACAAAATGGAAATATTTGAAAACGGAAATCATAAAATATTTTGGGGAGACGCTATTAAAGTATTAGAAAATCAAATTGCTGATAATTCGATTGATTTAATATTTGCCGACCCGCCATATAATATTGGCAAAAGTTTTAACGGTTACAAAGAAAAATGGTCGTCAGATGAAGAATATTTAAAATGGTGTTATAAATGGTTGGATTTGTGCATAAAAAAATTAAAACCAAACGGAAGTTTTTATGTAATGACAGCAACTCAATTTATGCCAAATTTTGATATTTATTTACAAAGCAAAATTCAAATATTATCCAGAATTGTTTGGTTTTATGATAGTTCGGGAGTTCAAGCAAAAAAATATTATGGTTCGCTTTACGAACCGATATTATATTGTGTAAAAAATACTGAAAATTATACTTTTAATGCCAATGATATTCTTGTTGAAGCAAAAACAGGTGCAAAACGGAAATTAATTGATTATCGGAAAAATCCGCCACAAGTTTATAATTCGGAAAAAATACCCGGAAATGTTTGGGAATTTCCAAGAGTTCGATACAGAATGGAAGAATATGAAAATCACCCGACACAAAAACCAATTGCACTTTTAGAAAGAATAATCAAAGCAAGTTCAAACGAAAATGATTTAGTATTAGACCCGTTTTCAGGAACTTTTACAACTTCATTTGTTGCTAAACAATTGAATAGAAAATCAATAGGAATTGAATTACAAGATGAATATGTAAAAATCGGATTACGCAGATTAAAACTTCAAGACGAATTTAACGGCGAAAAAATTGAAAAGGAAATCAAAACTTTTGAGATTAAAAATAAGCAAGAATTATCTTTATTTTGAAAAAAATGGAACATTCTTTTACGGTAACAATAAAGCAAATTCTTGAAAATCATTTTGGTAACAAAAGTGAAGATATTTTTGAGAAAAGTCTTTTGCTTCAATATTTGAATTTAAAGACAAAATCTGCAAACAAGGGAGCGAAAGCAAGAGCAAGTTTTGCAAATCTCTATGCAATTTACGTTATATTAGAAGATTATATCCAAAACCAATTTGATAAACAAGGTGATTATTCGAAATATGAAGGTGCTATTTTTAGCAAATTATTCCAACGACAAAGAGAATTACCTTTTGGCAGTAAACTGCAAAATCACGCTTTAAACAATCGTTTAAATTCCGAATTTCAAAAGTTTTTTCCAACATCTGAAATAACGCCAATTATCAGAAATTTAGAAACAAACAGATATTGGATAAACGAAAATCTCATTAAAATTCAATTAGATAAGCGTAAATTTAATATTTCCAATGCAATAATTGAAATCATTGATGAATATACAAAAACAAAAAAAGACGCATTTGAAAGATTTATAAAAACTTGCGAGCAATTACAGGAAATAGAAAATAAAGAACCTGAAAAAATTCAAGATTTCATTTTAGGTTTGCTTGCCCCAAATATTGACGCAAGACTTTTTGAAATCGTAAGTTATTCAATTTTAAAATATTATTATCACGACCAAATTATTTATTGGGGTTTTGACATTGATAAATTGACAAAAGAAAATTTAAAACTCTATAAAACAGGCAGAACAAACGCAAATGACGGCGGAATTGACTTTGTAATGAAACCGTTAGGACGATTTTTCCAAGTAACGGAAACATTGGACGTTAAAAAATATTTCCTTGATATTGAAAAAATTGAACGATACCCAATAACTTTTGTAATAAAATCGGTAGAAACAACAGAAAACTTACTGAAAAATCTTGAAGAAAACGCAACAAAATGGTATTCAATTAATTCAATAGTAAATAAATATATGGATTGCATTGAAGAATTAATAAACATACCAATTTTGACAGAACGCTATAAATCAATAATTAAACAAGGATATTTAAACAATATTTTGAACGAAATAATCAGTCAAAGTAAAGTTGAATTCAACTATCATGATGAAAACGATGAATAAGATTTTATAGCAAGAATACATCGTTGGTAATCAAATTTTTAAGTTTGGTAACGCAAAATAATAATCATTTTTTTTGCAAAAAGAAAATCAATGTTATAATTTGTTATTGTAATTTTTCAAAAAATGCACTCTGAAGTAGAAAAATATTTTGGTAAATTAATACAGTGGCAAGCGGAGTTGGAAGTGCTTAGAAGCATTATTCTTGAATGTCATTTAACGGAAGATTTTAAATGGAAACATCCTTGCTACACTTTTGAAAACAAAAACATCGTTTTGCTTCAAGAGTTTAAAGAATATTGTGCCGTTATGTTTCCCAAAGGTGCATTATTGCAAGATTCTGAGGCTATTTTAGTTCAAATAACTCAAAATGTTCAATCAGACCGTCAAATTCGATTTAAAAGCATAGAAGAAATACAGAAACTCAAAGAATTGCTAAAATTGTATGTATTTGAAGCAATTGAGATAGAAAAAGCAGGTTTGAAAGTAAAAATGAAAGATACTTCGGAGTTTGAAATAGCCGAAGAATTAAAAACATATTTTGAGTTAAATCCGGCATTTAAAACAGCCTTTGAAAGCTTAACTCCCGGAAGACAAAGAGGATATCTTCTACATTTTTCGCAACTCAAACAATCGAAAACACGTGAAACGGCAATAAAAAAACACGTACAACGAATATTTATGGGAAAAGGGCTAAACGATTGCATTTGCGGTATTTCAAAACGAATGCCAAACTGCGATGGTTCT
This sequence comes from Paludibacter propionicigenes, assembly GCA_020721325.1. Lineage (GTDB taxonomy): Bacteria > Bacteroidota > Bacteroidia > Bacteroidales > JAIFNL01 > JAIFNL01. The sequence goes on along the minus strand of DYNA01000103.1, from coordinate 1,358 downwards.
CATAAATTATTGGTAAACAGTTAAATGGTTCTATTACTAAAATATAGCAAAACACTTTAAAAGAAATATACTGCTCCGATTTGATTTATAGCCACAAATTCACGAATTAGAATTCGTTTATAATTCGTTTATAATTAGTGAATTAGTGGTAAATAAATTTTACAAATGAAATAGGAACGGTATATCAGAATTCGGTTATTTTAAGAAAAATTTACGATTATTTTTCATTATTAAATTGCAAAAAATAATTTTTTTACAAAAAAAACACAAAATAATTTGACAATAACTTTTTTTTGTTTATCTTTGTACAAATTTTCAAATTCAATTTTTTTAAAAAATAAAACCATGGGGCTGACCTGGTTTTGACAGCAAGTTGAATTGAATTGTAAGCATGTAGAGCGATGTAGTTTAACTCTTTAAAATTCAGCTACAAACAATTTAATTGGCGAAAATAGATACGCTCTCGCTGCTTAATCCGAAGTTTAGTAAGATAAAGCTTCATCTTTGCACCAGGTGCTTAGACGAGACATCTCTCAGATGGACACGCTTATTTCCGGTCTGATATAGAGGTGCAGTCAATTATAAGCTGGTAAGCATTTTGCCGCGAAGTGCTTATAAGAAACAGTGGCTAAGGAGTAAAATTGGCTGCCCACTGCCGGTTTGCTCACCAAAACCAATAGAGGGATAAACATGTAGAAAGCACTTTGGTTGCTTGTTTGGACGAGGGTTCGATCCCCTCCAGCTCCACAATGTTAAAATTTTAATTTTTTTTTTAGTAATAAGTTAATTTCATTAAAATCAAGTCAATAACTTTTATATTTTAAAGTTATTGGCTTTTTTTATTTTAAAAAAATTAAAAAATGTTTTACTATTTTTTAGAAGATTGAAGAAGATTGAAGAAGATTGAAAAAGGTTGAAAAAGGTTGAAAAAGGTTGAAAAAGGTTGAAAAAGGTTGAAAAAGGTTGAAAAAGATTGTTTTTTTTTGATTACGAATTTAAGGCGAATTAATTCGTCAAAATTCGTGAATTAGTGGTCAAAAAAAGTTGGGCAAGCAATTAAACCGCTAAGCCGTTCCGAACGGCTAAGCGGTTAGCATAGCTGGCGGGGTCGCTTCGAGCGATCCCGCCAGCTCATACGTTCGGTCATGTAAAAAAATAATCCGGCATTTTAGTGAAAAGTCGGGCAGATACAAAAAAAGTTCGGGCAGGGTTTAAAAAACATCGGGCAGGGTTCAAAAAAGTTCGGGCAGGGTTTGAAAACGGTCGGGCAAGGTAAAAAAAACTCCGGCAGGGTTTGAAAACGGTCGGGCAGGGTTAAAAAATTATCGGGCATTAATTTAAAAAACTCCGGCAGGCAA
>DYNA01000011.1 GCA_020721325.1 Paludibacter propionicigenes | reverse complement strand
TAAATTAGCTAAATTCCAAGCTGTAAATTTTTAGAAAATGTCATACATATTGTGATAAAAAAACAAATTAAATAATTTACATATATGTAGTGGTTTATAGTATATACCCCATATTTAAAAAATATATATGCTTATGGTACAAACCGAAAAGTAAATTCAAATCTAAAAGGAGAGCAATATGGCTTCATGACACTTTTCAAAGATGATGAATTTTTGATAAATCCAGAACGCTGGCTTAAAGATTTGAAATTAAATGAATTGGAAAAAAAAGAAGCAAAAATAAAAATTAGCGATATTGAAAAAATATTAGCAAAATTATTAGAAATAGAAGAGGAAAAATTTCAAATAAACGTTAGTTCACAGAAGGTTGCATTTTTGCTAAACGAAAAAGAATTTTCGTTGGACGAACTTTCGGAAGGCTACCGAAGCATTATTTCTTTTGTAATCGACCTGATAGCCCGCATAACCGAGAACAACAAAAACTGGACACAAACATCTGATTTTAAAGCTATTGTGCTGATTGACGAGTTGGATATGTTTTTACACCCAAGCTGGGAAAAAAATATTTGCGAGAAATTAAACCAGTGGTTTCCAGAAATTCAATTTTTTATCACTACGCACAGCCCGATTTTAATAGATGGTGCATCGAAAAGCGATAAATTAGTAAATGAAAAAGAAGATAAAATTAAGGTTTTTAGATTAGAAAATAAGAATCATAAAACGATAATAACAAAGGAATTTGAAGGAAAAGAAATAAAAAATTATACCACACATTTTATTATCAATTCGGAAATGTTCGATAACGAATATCTCGAAATTTATCCAAAAGAATTTATTCCGTATTTGGAAACTGAAAAAAATATTCCAACAAAAATATCGACGGAAAAAAACAAAAAAGCTTTGATGGAAATAGAATTAAAGAAAAGATACTTAGCCACCTTAAAAAAAGACTAAACAAATGATTTCGATAGATAAAAGTGTTGTAAAAAAACCGGATATTCTTAGCGATAATGAAATTTCAAAAAAGTTATTAGGTATTAAAAACGATGCAAATCCGGGCAAAAAAATTACAAATTTATATAATGAAGCTGAAGTAAAAGTAAAACTTCTAAAATTATATAACAATAAATGCTGTGCGTGTGAACAAGAGGCTGAATTAGAAATTGACCATTTTAGACCCAAAAATAAAATTAAGGAAAAAACAAATCACAAAGGTTACTATTGGCTTAGTTATGAATGGACTAACCTTTTACCAATATGCAGCCGTTGTAATAAATTCAAATCGAACCAATTTCCATTAAAAAACGAAAACACCCGAATTTCGGACAATTTAGAACAAGAAGGTTTTCTAAAAAATGGCGAATTTATTTTTGAAAATTTTAAAATACAAAATTTAGAAAAAGAAGAACGACTGCTCTTAAATCCTGAAATAGATAAAGTTGAAGAACATTTACTGTTTTTGCCAACAGGTGAAATTACTAATTTAACAGAAAAAGACGAAAAAACAATAAAAATTTATAAGCTAAATAGAAATTGGCTTATTGATAAACGCTGGAATATTATTGAAAATCAAATAGATGATATAATAAAAATTTTTATAGAATGGGGCGAAGACCAAAAATTAAAAAAGCGTTTCTTTGATTTTTTTAATAACGAATTAAAACCAGATAAAACAAAAAACTATTCCCGTTTTCGGTATTTTATTTTTGAATATTTTGATATTTTTGTTGTTGAAAAACTGAAAGATATGGGTTTTGAAATACACGCAAAAGAACTCGAAAACTTTTTCAACGAATGGAAAAAACAATTATAATCTCTCTCAACAAAAAAAACGGCAAATTTGCCGTTTTTTTTATTCTATATTTTTATTAAAACATATCCTTCACTTTATCAAAAAATGATTTTTCTTGTTTCGTAGGATTTGGTCTGAAATTGTCGGAAGTGTTCAATTTTTCGAGCAATTTTCTTTCGTCTTTAGATAAATCTTGTGGTACCCAAACGTTTACTTTTACAAGCAAATCGCCTCTACCATAACCATTTACATCGGGCAAACCTTTTCCGCGTAAGCGTAAAATTTTTCCACCTTGAGTGCCGGGAGCTATTTTTACTTTCACCTTGCTATCAACGGTTGGAATTTCAACAAATGCGCCCAAAGCAGCATCGGGAAAAGTAATGAACAAATTGTATAATAAATCATTTTCATCGCGCACGAGGTTTTCGTGTGGAATTTCTTCAATTACCAAAATCAAATCGCCATTGATGCCGCCTCTTTGCGCAGCATTTCCGCGTCCCGAAACCGAAAGTTGCATACCATCGGCTACGCCCGCAGGAATATTAAGGGTAATGATTTCGTCTTCTTTTACAGTGCCTTCGCCATGGCAAACGGAGCATTTGTGAATAATGGTTTCCCCTGATCCATTGCAAGTTGGGCAGATTGAAGAGGTTTGCATTTGCCCTAAAATGGTATTTTGAATGCGAATAACTTGTCCCGAACCATGGCAAGTAGAGCAAGTCGATTTTCCCGAAGCATCTTTAGCACCCGAACCGCTGCAAGCCTTGCACGCTACGTCTTTGTTTACTTTTATCTTTTTTTCAACACCGTTGGCAATTTCGTCAAGGCTTAGTTTCACTTTCACTCTCAAGTTAGTGCCTTTGTTTACGCGCCTTCCACTGCGCGAGCGTCCGCCACCGCCAAAACCACTGAAACCGCCAAAACCTCCGCCGAAAATATCGCCAAAATGGCTAAAAATGTCTTCCATATTCATACCGGCACCTCCCGAAGCTCCTCCAACGCCTTGATGCCCAAAACGGTCGTATCGAGCGCGTTTATCGTCGTTGCTCAAGACTTCGTAAGCTTCGGCAGCTTCTTTAAATTTCTCTTCGGCGTCTTTATCGTCAGGGTTTTTATCGGGGTGATACTTGATAGCTAATTGACGATATGCTTTTTTCAATTCAGCTTTGTCGGCATTTTTCGACACTCCTAACACCTCATAATAATCTCTTTTTGCCATTTTTCAAATTTCTTTTGTCGGATTGATAATTTTTAAAAGATTTGTTTGGAAAAATAATTTTTAGTTTTAATCTAAAATACTATCAATCAAACAAATAAATATGAATTTTATTCACCTATAACCACTTTGGCATAACGCGAAACTTTGTCGTGAAGTTTGTAACCTTTTTCAATTACATCTACCACTTTTCCTTTCAAATCGTCGGTTGGAGCGGGAATTTTGGTAATGGCTTCGTGCAAATCGGTATCGAAAGGAGCATTTAAAGCATCAATTTCTTTCATTCCTTTTTGAGCCAAAAAGTTTACAAAATTTTTATAAATTAGTTCAACGCCTTGTCTGATAGCTTCCACATCTTGGGAAGTTTCCATGTTTTTGAGAGCGCGTTCAAAATTATCAATTACTTGCAACAAGCCCAAAAGTACTTCTTCCGAAGCCGTTTTTAACATATCCATTCGTTCTTTCAAAGTGCGCTTGCGATAATTGTCAAATTCGGCAGAAAGACGCAGGTATTTGTCTTTCATTTCAGCCAATTCGCGTTCCAAACGCGCCTCATTGGTTTCGGTTTCTACTTGAGTTTCATTGGTTTCCTCTTGTTGAGTAACCTTTTCATTATCAACATTTTCAGAGGTTTCCGCTTTTTTTTGTTCAAGCTGTTCTTCGTTTTCAGAACCAATTGTACTTTGATTTGACTCTTGCTCTTTCACTGTTTTTTTTTTGAAATTTTTAAAAACTTTAAACTGTTTATTTTTTTTCATTGCCATTTTTCTTATCTTTTTTTGTTTTTTGTTTAAAAAATAAGTTGAATTGCACCTTTGATGTAATCAAAATATTTGCCAACCCTTTTTTTATAAAATTATTTTTTTTATAAAAAAAAAGATAATTCTTTATTTTTCAGTAATTTACATCATTTTATTTTTTTACAAAAAAAAAGAAAATTTGTCAAACTGACAAATAAAAAAAAAATTTTATGAAAAAATGTCAGGATTTTTTTTTAATGTTATCATTTCTACTTAAAAAACGGGTAAAATTTGTAAGTCGATGGCTAATTCACTGAGAATCATCGTTTTTATTATTAGCAAAATGTGTAAAAATCATTAGTCAATACACTGATTATCAACTAATTGAAACAATGACTTGCGGATTTTAATGGAATTAATTTCCCCACGGATAGATGTTTCGTTTGATAATCAATTGTCCTTTGCTTTTTTGGTTCAAATCAATTTTAAAACGAATTTTTTTTCCCGAAAGGTTAATATAAGGTTCTTTAACGGAAATGATGTAAATATCTCTTTCTAAATTAGTTAGTTCGTAATGCAAATCAAAGAGCGATAAGGTTTGACAAATATTTTTATGCTCGGTTTCGTGTATAAAAATCTTATTTTCAACAACTTGTGCTTTTGCCGAAATGGCGGCACACGAATTGAAAGCAGCGTTGATGTGCTTAAAAGAAAGCGTTTTGGTATTTTCGTTGTAGCTGTATTCTAAAATGTCGGAAGAGAGTTTTGAATTTTGGCTTTTAGCAACTCTTTTAAATTCAAATTCAGGAAGTTGCGTAGCAGAATCGAACATTTTTTCGCACGATGTAAGGCTGAGCATCGAAAATGCAAATGTCAATAAATAAAAGTATAGTATAAAGTTTTTCATCATCTCAAAATTAACAGTTTTTTTATATAAGACTGTTGGAAAAGCAAAAAAGTTGCTTAAGAAAAAAAATTTTTTTTAGTAACGAATGAAAAATAACTTCGGTCTGAGTTGCAGCTTCAATTTTAATTTCTCACATACTACAGTATGCTGCGGATTAAAATCGAATCTGCGCCTTGCCGAACTCATTTTTGATTCGTTGCTTATTTTAAAAATATGTCAAAATTTAGACCAAACGTTAAAAAAGAAAGGCTTAACATAATGTTTAAATTGGCTTAAATTGGCAAGTTTTGCTCTCATTAATGGCTTTTATTGTACGAATGGGTTAAAAAACAGTTTGTTGAAGATATATTTATACGCATTTTGCAATCAATCGATACGAATACGCTCCATTTGTTCGCTTTAAATTTTCAGATTTAAAGTTTATTATGAAAAGCGTTTTTATAATTTTAACTAATTTATTTTCAATATATTACAATTAAAATTAAATATTTTGAAAAGTGGTTTTAGGAAGTTTGAATAAAAAAAATTGGAATTTATAAAACTTTTTTCATATATTTGCGTTATAAAATAAAAACAAACTAACGTAAAATGTGAGATTATGAAACAAACAATTATATTTTTAGCTTTTGTAGCATTAACAATGAGTTCGTGCTTACAATCAAAATTGGCAACAAATTATTCCGACCCTATTTACTCTGCGCCGGAAGATATGGTAGCTTCGGTAAATACCAGTAATACAACCGATTACAATACATACAATTACGATGCGAATAAAAACGAAGAACAAACGGAGTATTATTCAAATTATGGAAGCGATGATTACGATGATAATTATTTCGATAACAGTTATTCAGCACGTTTAAATCAATTTTATCGTCCTTTTGGCAGTTACGGTTATTATAACTATTACGACCCATTTTATTCGCCTTATTCCAGTTTTTGGGGCATGGGCTACGGCAGTGGTTTGAGTTTTTCTTATGGTTACAATCCTTACAATATAAATCCTTATTATTCAAATAGTTACTATAATTCGTTTTACAATCCTTACAGTTATTATTACAATTACAACAATTCGTTTTACAATCCCTACAGCAATTATTATTCGGGAATTTATGGAAATTCGGGCAACAACTCCAACGATTACAATGTGCGCCCAGTAACAAATACTTACGGACGAAGAACTTCGGTAACTAATTCTACCGGAAATAATTATGCCGATTGGACAAATTACAATACCGGCAGAAGAACTTCTAACACAAATGGAACTTACAATAAATCAGACTTTTACAATAAAAACAACCGCATAAACGAAATTGGAAATTCTGAAAATCCGCAAACGGGTTCAACATCAAATACTTCGGTAACTAACAGGCGCAACAATTATAATGGTGTAAACAATTCAAATACCACCAATGAAAATAATAATTCGGACTATTACAATTATAACAGACGCAATAATCAAACAAATTCAAACAACGGTAATACAAATTCCAACGTTACAAACAACAACAGAAACCGAAACAACAATACCGGCGTAACTAATTCAAATACAACAAATAACAATAATAATTCTTCAACTACTCGAAGAAATTACAACTCATCGAATAATAATTCTACAAACAACAATTCAAACAACAATTCAAACAACAATTCAAACAACAACTCAAACAACAACTCAAATACACGAAGAGATTACAACTCATCGAATAACAATTCGAGCAACAATTCCAGCTCTAATCATTCAAGTTCAACGCGCAGCAGCAACAGCTCGTCAAATTCTTCGTCAAACTCTTCGTCAAATTCTTCATCAAACTCACGTAGTTCAGGCACTTCGGGCGGTAGAAGAAGATAATTTTATTAAAATATTTATAAAAATCCATTAACAACTTTTTTCTAAGTTTTTAATGGATTTTTTTTATAAAAAAATACTTATTCGAGTAAAATAATCGTTTATATTATTGAGTAAAGTTTTAAAAAAACTAAAATCCAAAAGTCATCGCATCAATTTGTTAATAAACAGATTGTTGATAAATAAATTGAAAACATTTTTGCACAGAATTGATACGATGACTCTCCGTTCTTAAAAAAAATTAATTCCAAGAAAACTTTTTTATACCATACTCATTATTTATTTTTATTTTTAAAAAAAAGGATTCCAAAAAAAAAATTTTTATACAAAAATAATTTATGAAAAAAATAAATTTTACAGTATTTTTAATTTTCATTTTTGCCATAAAAACATTTTCACAAAACGAAATTGATGGCTTACGCTATTCGCAAAAATACATTGACGGAACGGCGCGTTTTGTAGCCATGAGCGGAGCTTTTGGAGCTTTGGGAGGCGATTTGAGTGCTATAAGCATCAATCCGGCAGCTTCGGCGGTTTTTGTTTCGGGGCAGTTTTCACTTTCACCACAAATGGTTTACAATCAAACCGATGCAAAAATGCTTCTGGGCAGAGAATCGAGCCAAACAGCTAATAATCAATTTATTATAGGAAATTTAGGCTACGTTTCATCTATGCAAACCGGCGAAAGTAAAGGTTTAACAGCCATAAATTTTGGCATCACTTACAACCGAGTAGCCGATTTTAACGAAAATTATTTAATTAGCGGTTTAAATATGGAATCGACTATGGCATACTCATTTATCGATTATGCCAATGGCTACACGCCTAAGGAATTGTGGAGCTACATGGAACAACTGGCTTACGACACGTATGTAATTGATACAGACATAACTGACGATGTTTACGTAACCGGTTTGCCCAGCGAATTGAACCAAACTCAAACGCGCAATTTAAAAACCGAAGGCGGAATGAACGAAATAGACATCAGTTTGGGAGTAAATTTCGGACACAAAATATATTTTGGAACTTCGTTGGGTTTTACAAGTTTAAATTACTCATCTACAAGTATTTATAGCGAACTCAATAATACGCTCGATACCAATTATTACGATGTGAAATTTTTTCAATTTACCGAATCTTTAATGGCTTCGGGTTTGGGAATGAATATAAAATTAGGTGTTATCGCTCGCCCTACCAATTGGTTGCGCTTGGGAGCTTCATTTCATTCCGGCACATATTTTTCGGTAAGTGAAGAATACGACACCGAAATGGCTTCGGAAGTACATTACATCGACATCGACGGCAATGTAGCCAAGCCGGGTTATGCCGGTTATTTTGCTCAACCCACCGACAACGACGGCTATTTATTGGGCGCATTAGTTACCGATTATTTCATAACCACACCTTCCAAAAGTGTTTTAAGTGTAGCCTTTGTAATAAAAAAGATGGCAATTTTGAGTTTTGATTTTGAATACATTAACTACAAACGCATCAAAATGCAAGCAACTGATTTTGACTTAGATGACATTGGAGAAATAGCCCAAGAAAAATTTAAAGGCGTTCGTAATTTGCGCATGGGTTTGGAAATTAAAAACGGAATTTTTAGTTTGCGCGGTGGTGCCGCTTATTACGACAGTCCGTACAGTAGCGATGTATTTTTTATTGATGCCAAAAATTTATCGCTCAGCGGTGGATTTGGTATTAGTAAAAATGCTTTTTCTTTAGATTTTGCTTTGGCAAAAGTCAATACTTCTCGAAATGATTATTTTTATGCCGTACCGGAAAACTTTAATAAAGTCGGTGCCAATATAACTTCAAATAAAATACGAGGTGTACTAACTTTTGGAATTAAATTTTAATTTCATTTATATAAAAAAAATATCAAACATTTAAAACATTTTAAACGATTATGAAAAAATCTTTTTTACTGACTATCAGTCTTTTATTCTTATCAATTGTTGTATTTAGTCAAGAAGTTTCGGTAACCAAAACAAAACTTGCCTTGATTTTTTCTCCTCAATTTCAAGCTTTTAAGCCCGATAAAAGCTATTTAGACGGAAGTACAAATTCGGGCTTGCACTGGGGAGTGTGTTCGGATTTTTATTTTGCCGAAAATTACGCCATTCGCACCGGTGTTTTTTATCATTTGTTCCAACAAGACTTTAAATTTGCAACCCGCGATGGCATAGCAGCTATACCCGTAATGCGTGATAATGAAATAGTTGAAATAGAAAATGGAACAACGGTAAATTATAAATTGCGGTATTTTGATATTCCGATTGGCATAAAACTTCAAACCGATGAAGTTTCGTCGATGGTATTTTTTGTAGATTTGGGTTTCAACAACATGATAAATGTAAATGCTACCGGCACTTCAAACGATGCAGCCAAAACTTTGGATTCCGATAATACCAAAAAAGATTTTTCATTCTATCATCTTGGTTTTCACGCAGGTATAGGCGCAGAATACCCGCTTTTCGGCGAAACGCAGCTAACCGCCTCGCTCAATTACATGTCGGGCATAGGCGATGTAACCAACGAATCGAGTGCAAAACGGGAAGCAGATAAAGTACGTTTGAATGCTTTTGAAATTAAAATAGGAATTATATTTTAAACCCGAAAGGCAACAAATAAAACCCCAAAAATCACTTTTTATAATAAAAAGTGATTTTTTTTTTTTGAAAAATTGTAAATTATACTTTATTTTTAGCAAAAAAAAAATGCTTTTTTACATAAAAAAAACTATAAAAAAATGATTTATAAAAAAGTGTAAAAAAAATGTAAAAAAAAATCTAAAATGGAAATTAAAAAAATAAAAAATTTAATTCTTGTAGGTGGAGGTAGCCGAAATTTGGGAAAAACAGAATTTATAACCCAACTTATATCGCATTTAAAAGCTCATTTTGAAATTTACGCATTAAAAATAAAAACCCTGTATGCAGGCGATGATTTTTTTCATGGAAAAGAACGAAACCCTTTGATTTCTGATTATGAAATAACAGAATATCAATATGTTACAGATTTAGAAGATACTTCACGAATGTTAAAAGCGGGAGCTAAAAAAGCATTTAAAATAAAAACAAAAAGTGAAAATTTAGCAACAGCATTTGAAGCTTTTTTAGAGAAATACAACGATAACGAGAAATTAATTATTTGCGAATCGAATAGTTTACGAAATTTTTATGTTCCTGCATATTTTTTTTTTATTTTAGGTACTCAAAATCAGGAAATAAAGCCCAGCGCGAAAAAAATTTTGTCTTTTGCTGATAAAATTATTATTTCAAATGGCAAAAATTTTGATATTAATATAAAAGATATTAATTTTACAATCTCAAATGGGGTAAAAAAAAATGGGTAATGTATCAAAAAGGTTGATTTATGTATCCAAACGTGTTTATTTTGTGAAATATATCACGTTTAACAACGGATTTGAATTATAACCAAAAAATGCTACTTTTGCAAATAGACTATGAATGAAATTACAAAAAATAACCACTTGGAAAATCAATATTTTCCAACCTCAATTTTTTCGCAACAAGAAATTGAAAATTTTATAAAATCGGATAATATTTTTAATGAAGATGCAGTTGAACAATCAATTGAATTTCAAAATGATACCGATTTTTATATTGTTTTAATAGTAGATGACGAAAAAGATATTCATTCTGTAATGAATATCAATTTAAGTAATTTTACTTTTAAAAATAAGAAATTACATTTTTTTAATGCTTATTCGGGCAGCGAAGCTAAAAAAATATTGCAAGAGCAAAATAATATTGCGTTGATTTTCCTCGATGTGGTAATGGAAACGCAGCAGGCGGGTCTGGATTTGGTTCAATTTATACGCGAGGAGCAAAAAAATGAATTGATACAAATTGTCCTTCATACCGGGCAACCGGGTCAAGCACCTGAAAAAGAAGTAATTGCAAAATACAATATCAATTCCTACCAGCTCAAAACCGATTTTACAGAAACAAAAATTTTTTCGGTAACCTCATCTTCTCTTCGTGCTTATGAAGCTTTAAAAGAAATAAAAAAGCAGAACGAAAATTTGGAAATAAAAGTTGCCGAACGCACGAATGCTTTAAAAATGGCTTTAGATGACAAAAATAAAATGTTTTCGATAATAGCTCACGATGTAAAAAACCCATTCAATTCGTTATTAGGTTTTACCAGTTTACTTAAAAACGAAGTAGTTCATTTCAACCGAAAAGATTTGCTAAAACACAGTGCTATCGTTCACGATTCGGCTGAAAAAATATATAATTTATTAGAAAATTTATTGGAATGGGCAAGAACTCAAACCGGAACAATAGAAGTAAAAGCAAAAAAAATAAATATAAATGGATTGATACATGAAATTATAAATTTATATAAAGAAAATGCAGAATCGAAATCAAATACAATATTATTTAATGCCGAACAAGAAATTTTTATCAATGCTGATGAAGAAATGACCAAAACGGTTATCCGAAATTTAATATCAAACGCCATCAAATTTACTGAATCCGGTACAATAACAATTGATTTGACCCAAGAAAATGATTTTTGTAATCTATCGGTTACAGACACGGGCATGGGAATTAGCGAAGAGAATTTAAAAATTTTGGCAAAAAAATACTTTCAAATACCGACCAAAGGCACTCGAAAAGAAAAAGGTACGGGTTTAGGATTGGTTATTTGCGACGAATTTCTTAAATTAAACGGTGGAAACATGTCGATAAATAGCGAAAAAAACAAAGGAAGCCAATTTAAAATACAACTTCCTTTGTATCAAGACTTAATCTAAATAAAAAAAAACGATGAAGAATTTAGTATTTATTTTAATAGGAATATTTATATTAAATTCTGGCATTTTAATAGCTCAAAATGAGATAGATAGCCTAAAGCAACTACTTAAAAGTACACCCTACGATACTACTCGACTGCGAGTAATGTTCCAGATAAGCGAACTCTACCAAAACGACTCAACAAATGCACTTTCTACGGCACATAAAGCGATAGATTTAGCAAAAAAAATGGGAAAAAAATATGAGATTCAAGCTTTTAATAATTTAGCAATAACATATAAAAATTTATTAGATTACAATAAAGCAATAAAAATTTCTAACATAGCTATTCAAAAAGCGTTAAAATTAAAAGACAAAGAAGAAATCGCATCGTGCTATTTTTGGCGCGGTCATATTTTTTATCAAATCAATCAAATGGATAGTTCCATGTTTTTTCACCAAAACGCCTTAAAAATATATAAAACCTTATCAAACAAATTATTATTAGCACGCAGTTTAAATGCCATTGGTGTAATGTTTTGGCGTAAAGGCTTGTTAGACAGCGCAGAAATCTATTATTTGCAATCCATAAAAATACGTAAAACCCTCAACGACTGGGAAGGAGAAAGTACGGTTTACAACAATTTAGGCGCAATGCACTGGGGCTTTGGTAATTACAACACTGCATTAAAGTATTTTCTACAAGCAATGGAACTATCGAAAAAAATCAATAATAGAGAGCGTACAGTATTGATTTTAAATAATATAGGACTTATTTATCAAGAATTGGGGCATATAGAAAAAGCATTGATTTACCATACAGAAGCCGAAGAACTGAGTAAAAAAATAGACTATCCTTACGGCTTAGCCTACACTTATATAAACATTGGAACATGTTTGGTAACAAAGAAAAATTATAAAAAAGCCATCGAAAAATTTGAATATGCACTACATTTTTATAGCATAGATAAAAAAATAATTGGTAAATCATTTGCTTTAAGGCATTTAGGAGTTACCTACTTGCAAATAGGCGATTATAAAAAAGCAATACATTTCTTAAAACAATCGCTCGGCGAAGCTAAAAAAATGAACAGCATACACCACATTACAATAGCTCATCAGTACTTAGGACTGACTTTTTTTAAAGAAAGAAATTATTCTAAAGCACTTGTAGAGAGCAAATTAGCTTATGAATTATCCGTAGCAAACAATTACAAAGAAAACATAAAGGAAAGTTCATTCAATCTATCGGATATTTATGAAGCCCAAGGAGATTTTAAAAACAGTTTGAAATATTATAAGATAGCTTCTGAAATAAAAGACAGCATTTTTAGCGAAAAAAAAACCAAGCAAATTGCCGAAATGCAAGCCAAATATGAAAGTGATAAACAAAGCAAAGAAATAGAACTTCAAAAGTCTGAATTAGCTAAGAAAAATTCAGAAATCAAACGAAATGAAATTCAACAAAGAAGCTTATTTTATGGTTTATTTGCCACAATTTTTATCGGATTATTAATTGTAGTTGGTAATATTCGCATTAAAAAAGCCAAGCATAAAATTCAATTACAAAAAATAGAATTGGAAAAAGTAAATTCTAAACTATTGGAATTGAGCAACTTTAAAAATACACTCATTGGCATGGTGGTTCACGATTTAAAAAATCCACTCAATATAATCAGTAATTCCAACAACCTTCAACAAATAAAAGAACCGGTATCGCGAATGTACAATTTAGTAATGAATCTTCTTGATATTCAAAAATTTGAAGAGTCAAAAATGAAGGTTGAATTTACAGAAATAGATTTAAACCAAATCATCGATTCGGCTTCTAAACAAATCGAAATGCTTCTAAAACGTAAAAATATTCAATTCAACAACCTTATACACAAGCAATTAATAATCACCTCCGACATTGAACTATTAGAACGCATTTTGATAAATTTACTACACAATGCCGCTAAATACACCCCCAATAATGGAGCTATTACTCTAAATTACAAATACTTAAAAAATGAAAAAATTGAATTGACAATAAATAATACCGGAGAAAAAATTCCGGAAGAACAATTGGAAAGAATTTTTAAAAAATACGAACAATACAAACCATTAAAAGACGGATATTCTGCTTCAACTGGCTTAGGATTATCATTTTGCAGCATGGCTATGAGAGCCATGAACGAAAATATTTCGGTAAAAAGTACAATAGAAACTGGAACATCTTTTCTACTTACTTTTTCGCTCTTTTCGGAAAGTAAAAAAGACGAAAATTTATTGAGCATGGAAACTCCAGTTTTGTTAAAATACACACCTCAAGACCGTGCATTAATACAAGAATACGCAAAAAAACTGCAAATTTATGAAATTTATGAAATATCAAACCTAAAAGTATTACTCGACATTGCCAAAGAACAAAAGCAAAAAGGTTTCTTATTTTGGCTGAGTGAATTGGAAAATTCCATTCTTTCATTAAACGATACCAAATACAAAGAATTATTAAACTTTGAAAATATTACTAATGATTGAAAATAAGTTTGATGTAATACTTTTAGCCGCAGGCGAATCGAAGCGAATGGGCGTTTCTAAGCTGAGATTAGAATTTACTTCTCACATTTCTTTTGCCCAACAGATTATAAATCAATACATTGAACACGATGAGTTGAATTGTATTTACTGGGTTGTCAATTCAAAAGATTTAGAATTTGCCCAAGATTTTAAAAAAAAATACAACAAAATTAAAATCATTGAAAATAAATATCCCCAAAAAGAACGATTTTATTCCATCTTTTTAGCCATTGATAAAATGCCGATTTTATACAATTGTTTTATACAAAACATTGACAATCCGTTTATTACATTTCACGATATTAACAAAATTATAAACCACACAAACAAAGGCGATTATTTAGTTCCGCAGGTTGAAAACAAAACGATACACCCGATTTTAATTTCAAAAAAAATAGTAGAAAAAATTAAATTTCATACGAATTTTGATACAACTCTTAAAAAATTTTTACAATTATATAAGCGTGAAACTATTGAAATTCAAAATATTAATCTACTTTTCAATATCAATACACCCCTTGAATACGAAAATATATTTTTACGAAAAGTAAAAACGTTGTAAATTTTATTCCACTATTTTTTTTTTTGAAAATAGGTTCAAAATATATAACTTTGAAAACTTTTTTTTAATCCTATTTTCAATTTCTTATAAAACATGAAAAAAAAATACTTAGTTGCAATTATTTTTATATTTTTTTATAATATTTTTTCATTAAAAAATTTATTTAGTCAAACCTTAGCCGATGGCTGTTTTACGCACGAAATTTCGGATAAGAAACTTAAAAAACTACCTTGGTATGCAAACAATGAATTTTTAACACAAATTTTGGAAAAGAATAATTACAAACCCGACAGCCAACAAATATTTTACCGTATTCCTATTACGCTTTGGGTTTTTTCTCAAAATACTAATGACTTGGTTTACAAAAAGTTAATACAAGATGTAAACTATTTTAACGCATTAAATAATACCGGATTAGAATTTTATTATGCACAAATAATTCCAAAATATAAAACTTCTCCATTTAGAATTGGTTACACCATTCCGGCTTTTTTAAAAGGTTTTATTTATCGCAAAAAAGGAACTGTAAACATCTTATTAGTAGATGATTTAGTAAAAAGGCGCATTTTTAAACCTACAAAATATTATAAGGGACAATATAATTCGGCATCACAAAATATTGTTTTGCGGCTCAACTCGTCAAATACTTCCATGTCGCACGAAATAGGACATTTTTTTGGTTTGCACCACCCGCATAGAGGCTGGAAAAGGAGCAAAAAATACCAAGAATCGGTTAGTCGAGAACGAAAAGCAAATCGGTTGTTTAAAAATGCAAAAAACTGCGAAGTAAACGGAGACGCCATTTGCGATACGCCCGCCGAACCGGTGCTTATTAAACAAGTGGACAAAGATTGCAATTACATTGGAAATTTAAAAGACCAGTGGGGAGATTTGTATGTGCCTAATACTCACAATATTATGTCGTATCCTACACACATCAATTGTCGCAACGAATTTACGGAAGGACAAAAAGCGGTAATGCTCTATACGGCTGAAAATAAGAACATTCCACACTGGAAAGCTGTAAATACCAATTTTAAATTTGACAAAAACGAACCCAACGACACGTACTCAACTGCTTACGAAATAGTTGATAATCAAACAAATAGTTTCAATTTGCATTTAAAATATTTAGGCAAAAACCGTAAAATAGCCAATAACGATGTAGATTGGTTTGTAATAAAACGAAAAGACCAAAAAGAGAATTTGAAGCAAACCATTGAAATTCAATTTGAAAATAATGATGCCAATACAATTTCGATTGAAACAAATTATTTTCCGAAAGATACTGAAAATAAAATAGTTACTCCTGAACAAACCACTTTAATTTCTGTTGATTTAACCCATTCCGAATTTTTTTATTTTTGTATAAAAAAGATAAAAAATGATAATAAAGCAACTGAATACAAAATTAAATTGATAAATAATTAATAGTATAAATTTCTCGCACCCAATTTTTTTGAAAAAACCTTTTTGGGAAAAAAAATTTATAAAAAAAGTTTTTTATAAAAAGATACTTTGGCATATTATGTGTAGTATTTTTACCATATTATTTTTACCTTAATAAAATGTAATAAACCTTTTTATTTAATTTTAACTTTTTATTTTATGAAAACAATTTCTATCTTCGGGTTGGTTCTTTTGTTCTTTTTTTTCAATTCTTGTACCCAAAACAAAGAAGAAAGCAGTTCAACTGCAAAAGATGAAAAAATTGCCGAACAACCCCAAACTGAAACCCAATCCAATTCTCTTACGAAACAAAATGGCTCTGATTGGCAACGAAAATTTGTACGATTTGAGTTTGTATATTTTCGTGAAAAACCCGAAAGTACTTCTAAAGCTCTTGGCTATTTAGTTTTGGGAGATTCTATTTTTATCAATCCCACTTTTCAAGACAGTTTATGGGCTTCGTTTATTTATAAAACTGATACTGCATTCATTCCCAGAGCTTTCCTTAACGACAAAAAGCTCATGGGAGTAAATGAATTGAAAACAAATTTGGCTTCCGTATTTTCAAATAATGCGAATGTGTGGTATAATGCAAACACTAAAGGCATAAGTTATCCGGTAAAAAAAGTAAAAGTGATAGTTCCCAAAAATGTAAGCCTTATTGAACTTGGCTATGCAGCGTATCCCGAAATAAAAGAAATTGAAAAAAAATACGGTTTTGGCGGTGTAAAAACTTGCGCGGAATTTTCTGCCGACAAAAGCCTTTATTATCAGACTACTGCCGATAAAAACGTGTCAATTACGTTTCAAAGTCTTGGTGCGCTCAATCTCGAATTGGTGAGCCTTAAATCTGGCCAAGAAAATATAGCCGCAAGAGTAGCCAACGGAGATGTTAAATTTATCAAAGCTGAAATAAAGTAAACCGGTTTTTTTATTTTTAGAAATCAGATTTTAAACTCATTTATAAAATATTTTTATCATGAAAAAAATAATTTTTTTATCATTTATATTGCTAAGTTTCAATTATTTATTTGCACAACATGCAGAAATAAATTTTGATGTAGAAGTAAAAAACGAAAGAAATTACGAAGTAATCATTCGTTTTTTAAAAGGCGATATTTGGGAAAGCAGTGAGCACAATGTTCAAAACATAGTGCTTATTGAAGACAGGATTGTAGTGCTAAACCCCCAAGAAACGCGAACAATTTCTCTAACAGGTTTTTGTGCCAACCACCACAGAGGCTATCCCGGAGGGGAAGTAAACATTACTCCGCTGCGCCTCAACGCCAGCATTAGAGACCAAATAAATCACCCCGACGACGTTTGGCTCAAAATAGGCTGGTAAGCCCGTTTTTTAAATTTATAAATTGCTGTAAATTAATTAATTCTATTTTTTTACACAGTTTTTATGTAAGTGCTTTGTAATTAGAACTTTGCCAAAGTTTAACACTGGTTTATTTATTTTGTGGGAAAAATAAATTTAATTTTTCCTGCAAGTTTTATGAATTTAAAATAAGGGAATAAGGTTGATTTACAGAACCTTATTCCTTTAGTAACTAAAAATAAAACTCGCAGCCTCCCTTATTCCCTTATTTCTTTTTTTTGAAAAAGTGAGGGATTTGTTTATTTTTATATTCGTTCAAAAAAAATAATGAACTATTGTGATAAATGTAACCTCTTTATTCGACCTTTATTCGAGCCTTATACGCTCTTTATTCGCGCCACACTCTTTTTTAGGTTTCGATGTTTTCACTTTTTTTTGTTTTATAAAAAACCCTTTTTTATTTAAAAAAAATGATGTAAATTTGCATTGTCAATTTTCAATTTATAAACTGTATGGAAACAACATTGTTAGAACATAAAATAGAAATACTCAAAAAATTGGGTATCGAAAAACAAATTGAAAGCACATTAGATAAAATTATTGATTTCCAACTTGCTAAGTATCAAAAAAATTTAAACAACGTTATTTCTGAACTTAAAAAATTTGAAAATTCATATCATTTATCTTCTTCCGAATTTTTCAAAAAATTTAATTTGGGTGAAATAGGCGATGCTTCAGATTACATGGATTGGGCTGCACTTTATGAAAATTTTGTTTACTATAACGAAAAAATAGAATTGCTCAAACCGATTGCATAAAAATGATAAAAGAATACTTACAAAACCTGCGTAATTTAATTGCCGAGAGCGAACTATTTTTAAAAGTGGAAATTGTACGAGATGCTATTTGGGAAACAGATATTGAAACAATTGCTATTATCCGATTCCGACTTTTTCTTTTAAATGGCGATAGAATTGAATTAACCGAAAGATTAATTCAATCCGGACAAAGTATAAATCGCACGAAATACAGCTATCATTTACAAGACGCATTGGGTAAATTAATTTTAAGATACGATAATGCACCGCATTTTCCTGAAATTTCTACTTACCCGCATCATAAGCATACCCAGCAAAATGTAGAAAGTTCCGGTGAAATATCGAGTATAGAATTTCTAAAATTAATTTTAAACAAATTTTATGGTGCAAACTGTAACTTTGCCAAAGTTTAAAAACTTTGGCAAAGTTTTAATTATAAAGCACTTACGTAAAAAATAAAAGCTCAGATTATAACCATTTAATATATTTTCTATATTACTTTATTATGAAATATAGCTATATTTTATTTTTTATATTTTTTATTCTATCTTCTTGCGAAGAAAAAATAACCATACAAACTGATAAGGATTTTAAACCGGCATTTGTAATTAATTCTTTTTTGGGTGCAAATTCAGATACAGTTAAAGTATATATTACTAAAACAGTTCCTGCATATACTAATGTTGTTGATAAAATAGAAGTAGGTTCTGTAAGCTTGTTGAACTTATTTAGTAACGAGCTGATAGATTTAGAAAAGGTTAATAATATCTGGAAAATAAAAATTAACAAACCGGAAAGTGGCGAAATTTATAAACTAATAGTAAAGGATAAAAACTTAAATGTTATTAGCGAAATTAAAGATACTATTCCTTCTGAATTTAAAATAAAAAATATTAATTATGTTTTTAGTGAGAAACAACAAGGTGTTGATATTCAATTATTTTGTAATATTGATAATGGAATAACCGGAGGATACTTTGAAATTTTAATTTTTTTGAAACATAGTTATAATGAAGAAAGCGGTTTTCATCAGTATTCTTTATTTACTTCAGATAATCAAATAACAAGTGAAGATTATTATCCTAAATTAATTAATTTTACTTCAGAAAATCCAAAAACTTTATTGTTTAAAATGAACGCAAATGAAAATTCTTTTTCTTTTGCATATTCCAGTCCAATTGTAACAAATACAATTTGGCTGAAAACCATACCACATACAATTCGTATAGAACTTCGCCGAGTATCTTACGCTTATTACAAATACAAAACTTCACTTTATAAACAGCAATTAGATATTAATGGCGATATTCTTTTTGGTTTGCCCGCACTTGCCAATGTATATTCAAATGTAGCTAACGGCTATGGAATTTTTGGCTGTTACAATTCTACCGATACTATTATTGATATTGAGGAATATGTTGTAGATAAATGAAGTTTTATTAAACTATTTAACGTAACTTGATAATAACCAAAATTCTAAAAAAAGCAAAATTACGCATTTTCCCCAAATTCTAATAACAAATTGTTACATTGTTCAATTGTTATTTTATCATGAAAAATTGAAAAATTTACAATTTTAGCTAACCTTTTCAAAAAGTTACCATTTTTTTGCACTACCAAACGATTAAAATTTGTGTATTTGTGGCAAAAAAAATAAAATCATTCATTAAAATATAATTCCATTTCAATGAAATTAAAATTTGTTGTCTTATTTTTTTTAGTATTTGTTTCATTCATTACTTTGAAGGCTCAAAATAAAAAGCATTTTATCTATGGTTATGTTTTCGATAAACAAACCAAGGAAGTTTTAGTTGGTTGTTCTGTAATAAATTTAGAAACTGGCGAGGGCACTTCAACAGATGGTAACGGTTTTTATAAAATTTGGCTTTCGGACAATGCCGATTCTATAAATCTGAGGGCTCAATTTTTATCTTATGCCATTTCAAATCAAAAAATTTCTACAAAGGTAGAAAAAATAAACTGGTATTTAGAAAAGCAAGATTTTTCGGTTGACGAAGTGGTCGTTTCTGCAAAAAAACAGAGCAATTTTAAGCAAGATATTTCTAATTTTTCAATCAATACTCAAGAATTGAAAGCTCTTCCTTCGCTATTAGGCGAAAACGATGTGTTGAAATATTTTCAACTAACGCCGGGTGTTCAAAAAACAAATGATTTCAATTCCCAACTCTTTGTTCGAGGTGGAAGCTATGACCAAAACTTATACATTATCGATGGCATTCCCATTTATCATGTAAGCCATGTAGCAGGATTTTTATCTACGTTCAACTCCGACATTATCAATTCAACCGACCTATACAAAGGGAGTTTTCCTGCACGTTTTGGCGGCAGATTGTCATCTGTTCTCGACATGAAAACACTCGATGGCGACAAAAACAAAACAAATTACAATCTTACTTTAGGACTCATTTCTTCCAAAATATTCATCAACGGACCTCTGAAAAAAGATAAATCATCGTATTTAATTTCTTTACGGAAAAACACATTGCCTTATCTTAAATTATTAGGAGAGAAGAGTTTCGGTTATTTTTTTTACGACACCAACATCAAATACAATTCAAAATTAAAGGACAACAGTAATTTGAGTTTTGTATTTTATTCCGGAGGCGACGGAATGAGTTACAAAGTCAAAGAAGATGAAAGTTTTAAAACTACTTTGCGAATTAATTGGGGAAACGTAGCTGCTTCATTGAATTACAATAAGAAACTCACTCGGCGATTGTTTCTTGAATCCACTGGAGGAATTTCTACTTTCAAATACAAGGAGTACGTAAAGCAAAAAATGTACGAAGAAGGCAAACTCTTTTCCGACCTCGATAGTAAATTCAGCTCAAATGCCAACAATTTGTTTTTGAATACAAAAACAACCTTTTTTATGAGCGAGAAATTAGAACTTGTAGCGGGAATAGATTATTCGTATCAAATATTTAACCCCGGCGCAGTAGAAATTAATAAATTGCTCAACGATGCAAGTTCTTCTTTCTCTGCTGCTTATTTGAAACAAAAAACTTTATTATTGTCTCCTTATGCCGAATTTATATTGAACGATTTTTACGGGTTTATTTTAAATTTGGGAGTAAGAACAAACTATTATTCCGTTGAAAAAGAAACTAATTTTTTGTATGAACCACGCATTAATTTAACCAAGAAAATGGGTTCTAATTTTAAAATAGAAGCAGCTTATTCTGAAGTAAACCAATATGTTTTGCTTTTGATTAACAATTCGGGAGGTATTTCGCTCGATTATCGTTTTGCTGCCAACAGTCAAGTAAAACCTTCTCACAGTGAACAATGGGTTGGTGGATTTTCGTACATTTCGGAATATTCCGATTACGAAATTTCACTTTCGGCATATTACAAAAGCTTATCTAATTTGGTAAGAATGAAAGAAGGTGTGAATTTCACAAATAATTTTTCGTCAATCGAAACCCTGATTTATCAAAACGGAACGGGCGAGTCGAAAGGGATAGAATTTCTATTTCGTAAAAATACAGGAAATTCGAGTGGCTGGATTAGTGCAACGCTCTCACAAACAAATAGATTGTTTGAAGGAATCAATAATAACAAACCCTTCCCATTCCTATATGACAGATTGCTCGATGTTTCGCTTTTGTTTCAGCAAAAAATCACCAAAGATTTACAAATTTCGTTTACTTGGTCGATAGCAACGGGTGCGCCCTATACCTTGCCATCAGCTCAATACACCGATATTGACGGAAATACGGTGTACATTATCGATGGAATAAACACGTATCGTGAAAAAATGTATCACCGTTTAGATTTTGGTTTGCAATATCAGTTTAGTAAGAGGAAAGGAAATAGTTCTTTGAATTTCAGTTTGCTAAATATTTACAATCATAAAAATCCTTATTTTTTGTTCACACGCAATTTGACTGGCACTATAGAATTGTACCAACAATATCAATTGCCCATTTTCCCATCTTTAAGCTATACTTACAAATTTTCAAAATAGCGTTTTTGTTTTATTCGCGTTTTTTTTCGGATATTGATAAGGTCTTTTACACACAAAACGTAGAAAATTTAAAAAAAACTGATGGCAACAACAAACCCACTAAAAGAATACTGGCGCAACCAGCAATGAAAAGTAACCGACCGCTCGGCGGTTACCGATACACAATGATTCGCCATTCATTAAGGCTTTATTCGATCTTTATTCGATCCTTATACGTTCTTTATTCGATCCACGCTATTTTTTAGCTCTAAGTAACAAATAAGCGAGTAAGATTTTATTTTCCTTTGGTTAGAATCTCTTACTAAGCAAATAAGATGGATTGTCAAAGTCTTATTCGCTTAGTAATCAAAAAAGTATAAAACTTTTTGCTCCTTATATTCTTTTATTTAAAAAAAATGAGCGGTTTGAAATTATTTCTATATTTATAACAAAAAAATAACGTATTTTTGTAAAAAAAAGATTATTTTTTATAGAATTTTTCACTAAAAAATCCGTTATTAGTTTCAATTTTGAATATATAAAAACCGCTTTGCAAATTATTCAGATTAATTGTTTCATTAGTAAGCACACCCGATTTTAACAAAGAACCGTTTAAACTGTAAACACCATAATTGGCTTTTGCCGAAAAACTTACCAAAAGCTCATTTTCCACTATCGTATTTTTCAAAATTTTTTCTTGTAAAATATTTGAAACCCAAGTTGTTTGGTCTTTTACGAAAGTAAGCGTTTTTTGTGCCAAATTAAGAGTAATGGTATAATTTCCAACATCATTTGCACCCACAAGCCATTTATTGTCTGTGCCGCTATTAACTGGACGCAAATCGTAATCGGTAGCCGTTAATGACTGATTAGCAGCAGTGGCATACATCCAATCGCCGGCATCGAAATTTTTAATTGTACCAAACTTAAATTCTCCTTCTCCCAAAGCACCTGACCATGTAAAAATGAACGGACTACTTGCATCTCTTGTCAAATAAGGCGCAGAAGCCAAATCCCATCCCGAATTTATTGCACTCCCAATAATAAAAAACTCGGTATAAGGCACACCTATCAAAATGGTTTTATTGCCCAAATCCACCGTTATTTTGTAAGTCGCTTCCGTTTCCACTTTCCATTTAAAATCCGTTCCGCCCGAACCCGATTTTACAATCTCATAAGTAGTTCCGCAAAGCGTTTGCATTGATGTTGAAGGGTGAAGCCAATCGTAACCGGCATCAAAAGTTTTGGTCGTTGCTATTTTAAATTCGCCTGCCTTTAAAGTTCCTTCCCAACTGAAAATGAAATCATTAGTAGTATTTTTGGTCATTTCGGTTGCAGCATTGATGTCCCACAATCCGGCTGTGGCATCGCCCACCAAGTAAAGATTATCGTAAGGTTTTGTTGTAGCTTCAAACACAACCGTTTGCGCCGTTAAATTAATGGTTATCAAATAATAGCCCGCTTCGTTGGCTAAAATTTTCCATTTGTAATCGTCAGTTGGACAGCCAGTAAACGTTGCGTAAGCACTATTTGTAATTGACTGATTTGCCTCTTTTCCCAAAATCCAATCGCCGCCGCACCAGTTGTCGCTCGAAAAAGTGGCAAATTTTAATTCTCCTTCTTTTAAAGTGCCTTTCCATGTAAAAATAGTGGCATTGTTGGCATCTTTTGTCATGGCAGTTGGCGAAGGCATTGTCCAGCCGCTCGGTGAAGCACTGCCCACCAAATAAATTTGATTGTACTGCGCATTAAGCGTTAAAATTCCAAGCAAAAGGAAACTGATTGAAAGTAAAATTTTTTTCATTGTTTTAAAATTTTAAAAAGTTTATAAAAAAAAACTCAATCCTCTGTTGAATTTTCAATTGCCTGATTTAAAAACGAAACAATTTAAAAAGTTCAATAGAATTATTCAACAAATGACTTTTTGTGTATTGCAATCAATTTTTATAGTTAATTGATTTTCAATACTCTTGCGTAATCTATCAACGCATTATTTATTTCACCGTCCATATTTTGATTGTACGGTTCAAAAGTAAGTTTCAAATTATTTTTTCCGGCATTTAATCTTACTTGGCGCGAATTAGAAAAACCCCAATTCGACCATTCGTCCGTTCCGCGTTGAGGCATCACTATCGAGCCAACAAATTTATTTTCAAGCCAAAGCGTCCGAATGGCGCAATTATTATCCGTATTTATCGGACCCGTTCCATTGGCATATTTAAAATCAATGGCATACGTTCCGGCTTCGGCTACTTCTATTTCAAAATCAAATACCGTATTACTTTTCAACGATATTTCCACAAATCCCTTACCCGAAAACCCTTTGCTTTCTACATTCGATTTTTGCGCAAAATCTTCACATTCAAAAATAGATACTTTTTTAGGCACAAAATGAAAAGGCTCGCCCGAAAAGCTTTCATAACCTTTTGGCGAAATTCCAACAAACATAAATTCGCTTAAAACAGCTAAATTTTCATCTGTTTTCATTTTTTCAAACTCTTCACGGTTGCTTAACTTACCATTTTTATAAATTTTGAAACTTTCATGTGTATAAAAATTATCCGAAGTGGAATTTTGATTAGAAAAATCAACCTTTTGAAGATTTATTTTGCCTTTTTTAGGACTTTTGTTTGTCAATTTGATTTCAATCTTATGTTTTCCTTTCAAATTGGCATTCAAAAATGCTTTTTCATGCTTTTTACCATCGATTCTGAAACTTTCAATGGTATTTCCGTAACCTTCCACTGTTATTTCTAAATTCATTTGGCGATAAGCAAAATTTGTAAGACTTTTCTTTCCGGCAAACGATTTGGGTACAAAAGGCTTAAATTCAATGCCTTCGGGCTGAAAATCCATTCCCATAAAAATACGATACACCAAAGCCAAATTTCCGGCTACGCTCCAAAGTTGTCGGTCGGAATTGATTGCCGTTCCTGCATAATCGCCACCTTCTGCCACCATATTTTCCTTGTTAGTTAAGAAAAGAGCCGCTTGTCGATAAATACCTCCGATTGAATGAATTAGACTTTCCTCATTTCCGACTTTTGCCGAAGCTAATGCCCAGAAACTTTCTACAAAAGCCCAAATGCCATTGTTGTGGTATGGTTGAATATTTGGTATTTGCGGAAAAATGCAGGGGATTCCAAATTCGGTAACAGGCGTATTTTCAATTATTTTCATCTGTTTTTCGGCATCAGCAACATTGTAAAGTACACTTAAAGCCTCGCCCAAAGCTTCTGTTCTTGGCGATAAGATTTCATAATTTTTTCCGTAAAAAAATTGTCCATAATAACCTTTTTCCTCCATCCAAAATTTTTCATTGATTGCTGTTTTCAGTTTTTTGGCTATATCCGAAAATTTTTTCGTTTCTTTACCAAGCAGTTTTCCCATTTCGGAAACTATTACAAATGACTGAAAATGAACCACATTTGTACCCAAACATTTTGAATTGAAAATATCAATAGGCTGCATCCATTTCGGATATGTTTGCTCGCGCCAATCCAAAAACGAAGATTCGCCGCAAACCAAATGTGTTTGGGCATCGTGTGCCACTTTCAGGTCGTCTTCAAGCGAATTTACTATAATTTCATAAGCCTGAGCAAGCCAATTTTTATCACCCGTAAATTTATACAACTCCCACGCTGCCAATGCCCAAGTCGTTCTATCGGTCGAAACAGGCCACGCGCCGCCCGTTCCCGTATCTTGAATGATGCGATTGTTTTTCACCTTGCGCAAAAGACTGTTTTTAGCTATTTCGGGCTGAACCAATGCCAACGACAAAACCGTTGAGTAACTCACATCGCGTGTCCAAACGCCTTGCCATTCTTTTCCAGTATTATACGTGCCATCTTTTGCCATGTTTTTTATCAATTCATCGAGCGATAAATTGTAAAGTGCATCGGACAGCAAAATGTCGGAATTAAACTGAGGCAAATGACTAATATCGCTTTCAAGTTTCCAAACCGAAAGCAATTCTTTCTCTTTTTGCGGATTTAATTTTAAAGTAATTTCAAAAATATGGTCGCCATCATTGTCGCTCAATTTCAAGTCGTTGCGATGATAAAGATTTTCAAAATCCCACGAAAGCGGCTCTGTACTTCCGGCAATGTAAACAGCTTTGAAATCGTTTTTGTAGAGTTTTTCTCCATTAAAAAGCTTGTAAAACCCCTGTTTATCAAAGGCTTCAAAAACTTGACGCATATCCAATTTAATTTGCCAAATTGCATTTTTCGGTAAATCTTTAGGTATTTTCCCAACCGTATCAAGCATTTGTTCACCAAATTTCACCACGCTTGTAAAATCGTTTCCTTGCTCTACATCAAGCACAATATGGTGGTCGATGCCAGAAGGCATTTCGTTGTCGCGGCTATTGATACTGAATTTAAAAGCTATTTTTGAACTTACTTTTGAGGCTTCAAGGCTAAAATAATTCGATTTCATTTCGGTAGCAGAAATGGCTTTTGCCGAAAATTGTCCTTGAATTACGCTGTCGCGAAATACCGTAAAATTTTCCGATTGCATCAAAGGTTGATTTTTTTCTTGCAAGCACGAAAAGAAAAATACCGGAATAATTAAAATTTGAAAAAGTATTCTCTTCATAATTCTTTTTTTTTATAAACCTTAAAATCAACAAATCATCGTATCAATACATTATTAAACAGTTATCGTTTGAGCTATTATTTTCATGTAAATCACTTGTAATTAAAACTTTGCCAAAGTTTCGAACTTTGGCAAAGTTCACGTTTGCTGTATAGAACCTATTAAAATTCCAAAACGATCATATTCCAATATTCAAGATAAGGAATTTTCACGAAAACGTTCCCATTTTCTTGCGAAAAGCTTAATTCTTCGGGTGCGCCGCCTTTGTAATCAGGCGAAGCCAACCAAACTTTTGAAACCGATTTCGCATTTTCAATACTTATCTCAAAGTTTTTATAAATTGTTGGTTCGTTTTGCAAAGCTTTATTATCACGCCATTCAAGAGTTGAAGCGTTTGCAAAGTTCAATAAATGAACTATTTGCCTATCCGAAAACTCTTTACCTAAATAAGATATTTTGGAATAAACCGGAGGCCAAGCATTCAAATTTACATTGTCGGTTTTGCTTTCCAATTTCAATGAATTAAAATTTCCACCATCGCGCAAAAGATTTTGATAAGCCACCAAAAAATCATAATATTCTACCAAATCACTTTTTAATTTTTCCGACATAGTCAGCTTGCTGTTAGGAAAATATTCGTGCGAAAGCATGTGTTCGCCAAGCTCAAGATGCGCTCCGCCAAATGCAAAAATCACGGCATCGGTCAGCAAAACCGAAGGAATATTGAACTCGCCGCTTTGTTTTTCATAGTGCATATAAGCCGCCAAAATGGTATTCACTTTGTTTTTTGAATAGTGTAAATTTTCAAGAATTACATTGGCTAAATCGCTGTATTGCTGATAACTCCAAACCTCTGTGTACGCAAAATCAACTGGTGCATTCAAAATTTCACCTTGTCCAAATTGGTCAACGGCATTGAGAACCATTTTTTTGTTGGGGAATTCTGTTTTTAAGTTTTCAAGGAAATTTTGATACCCTTTTTTCAGGTCAATTACATTTCCGGCGTAATCGTAAACAGTATTTCTATTGCCCAATTGGTCGAGATGCCAACCATCAAAATCTAAATGCGTATAAACTAAACGGGTTTTTTCAAAAATATAATTTTGCCAATTTTTATTCAAAGGGTCTGTTAAATAAATGTCGCTTTGCAAACCGTTTACTGCATGTTTATTGTGCGAAGAATGAAAGCGGTCGTTGTAAATCAGCCAATTAGCAGATACTCCATCTTGGGCGTAATCTTCCCAAACGCCAAAAAGTAAATTATAAAACATCGAAGCTATATTTTTATTTTTGGCTTGTTCTATGTAATTTTCTACGGTATTGAAATAAATATCGCGCCAAACTATATCTTGCCAATGTGCTGCTGGTGAGCCATTTACTACTGGCAATGGAAAATGATGTTTGTTGTGCCAATCGTAATATTGCAAGCCATTAATGTGATATTTTTTCAAATTATCTAAAACTGCAATTTGTTCATTTTCAGTTTTATTCCCAAAATCGTTCAAAAAACCATAACGTGGAAATTTTGTCCAAACCGAAGAAACATCTACCGCTGTCGTGGCAATGACTTGGTTATTTTGCACCAATTCAATCAGATAACCCATAAAATCATCGCTTGGCGGTGTCCACGACCACGTAGTTGAACTCAAATTTTCTTCCGAAATTATTTCGTTCAAATGTTTGTATCTAACCCTTGTATTTTCAGGCACTTCCGACACCGTAAACAGAACCGCTTCGCCCGTATTGTAACGCGCCTTATCGCAGGTAAAATCGAGCGTTTCGCTGTAAACTATTTCTATTTCGCTCGTGGGCGAAAAAGGTTTTATCGTTTTCGTTTCCTCTTCGCACGAAGCGAAAAATAGAAAAGAAATTAGCAAATTGAATATATTTAACATCTTTTTATTCATGGTTTTATTTTTTGAATTTTTATTGAAAGCAACGATTTAAAATTGTCATGTTCAATTTTTTATTTTTTAATACTTTTTGCGTAAGCTAATGTTATCAACTGAAATACCGTTGCTTCCGAAAGTTCCGTCCCAAGTTCCGGCTTTTATCACAAAATAAATGGTTTGCGCTTTCGCGAAAGAAATCAGCCCGTTTTGTCCAACGCCCGAATAATTGGAATCGCCACAACCAATTTCGGCAATATTTCCCGAAAAAGGCGAAGTTCCACAACCATTATCGGGCAAAAGGGCAATGTATTTGCCGGTTGTATAATCGCTACCGTTGGTGGGTTGAGTTGTACCGAACATAATTTCAAACCAAGCGCTTGACATTCCACCGCCGCTTACATCGGCTGAAAAAAGATACTCACCGGCTTCTACCTCAACGGCTTGCCAAATAATTCCATTGCAATAGGTGTTGCTCGGATTGTTGGTAATTATCATTTTTCCGCTCGTAAAATTGCTTACAGGCATTTCGTCCCAGCCCACTCCATAAACATTCCAATTTGCCGAAGAATTTATTTCTCCATTCTGAATTAGATTTGCTCCAAAATTCAATTTCACGAAAGCGATGGAATTGGTTTTAAAATTTACAGTTATTTGATAATTTCCGGCTTCGGCAGAATTTACATGCCATTTGTTGTCGGGACCGTCGCAACCATGTGTAATTATAAAACCCGCAGATGTAATGCTTTGATTTGGAACAGAAGCATTTAACCAATCGCCACCACACCAATCGCCTGTAAAAGTAGAAATCTTCAAATCACCTTCTTTTAATTGACCTATATAATTGAAAATGAAAGGGTCAGAAGCACTTTGCGTAAAGGCTTCGGGATTTGCAATGTTCCAACCGCTTGGCGAAGCATCGCCCACAAGGTACAATTTGCTGTAAGGCGGCAACAAAACAAATTCAGTTTTTATGCTAAGATTCAGCAAATCAACCGTTATATCGTATCTTCCGCGTTCGGTAACTGTCCACTGATTGTCGCTTCCGCTACCTCCTTGATTGTAAATTATTTTATTTTCGTTGAAAATGTCTTTTGTATAAAAATCGCCACACCAACAAGCATCTCGGCTTGTAGTAAATTTAAAATTTCCCGGCATTAATATTCCCGAAAAGCGAAAAATACCTCTGTGCGTGTTGGAAGCAGTTAATTGCAAGGCATTTTCAATCGTCCAACCCGCTTCGGTGGCATTGCCAACAATGTAAAGCTCTGTAGAAACAGCTTTGTAGGGTTTTATCGAAAATTGAACAGTTGCCGTTTGAGTTGGCACCGAAGTTTTTGCAAAATGCGCGGTTACTTTAGCTGTAAAATTATACGTTTTGTCTTGTTTTAGCCCTTTTTTCGTAAGATTTGCCGAAAGTGTGCCATAATCAATGGAATAAGAAAGCAGATTTTGCTGTTTTTCGACCAAAACTAAAAGAGGATTAAAAAAATCAGTACCTAAAGTATCTATTTCCAAAGTATAAAAAATGGCAGAGCCGGTATTTTGATTGTGAGCAGGCGTCCAATTTATTGTAAATTTGTTTTCAAAAAACGCTTCACTGGGTTCCAAATTGGCATCGGAAACCGAAACCGAAAGTTCCTGTTGTTTATCAAGCTCATGGTTGATAAATTCATTTTCGCACGAAAGTGCAAAAAGAAGACCGAACAATGCAATGTATGTTAAAATTTTGTTTTTCATCTGTTTATAAAATTAAATCGTTTCAACCGACTTGCTCGGTCTGCCCGATATTTTTAGAGAATTTTCAGTAAATCAATAAATTAATATAAAAAAACATATTCTTTAATAGCCTGTGTTTTGAGTTAAATTCGGATTTCTATCAATTTCAATTTGAGGCACAGGCAACAATAAATGTTTTTCGGTAAAATTACTTTTTCCGATGGAAGGTAAGAAATTTAAGGCATATTGTCCGTTGTTTACTCTGATTAAATCGAACCAACGCTGCCCTTCAAACGCCAATTCCATGCGGCGTTCGTGCAAAACAGCCGACCGAAAATCGTCAATTCCCAAATTAGAACCAATATTTGGCAGTCCGGCACGATTTCTCACTTTGTTGAGCGGGATTTCGGCTTGAGCCGAATTTCCAAGTTCGTTCAATGCTTCGGCTTTCATCAAAAGTACATCGGCAAAACGTAAAACCGGAAAATTTAAAGGGCTGTTGTCATAGGTTGAAACTATGCTTTGAGGTACTAAAAATTTCCGCACATTATAGCCTGTGTTTGAATAACTTGCCGAATAATTTTTTGCGTCGAAACTTGAGCAGCCTTCGTACAAAATGGTAACGTCTTTGCGTTTGTCGCCGTTTTGGTAGTCATTTACAAATTCTTGCGTGGGTTGATTCCAGCCCCAACCGCCACCAACAAATCCGGCTCCGCGCGGTCCCATAAACGTACTGTGCCACGCAGCTTGATTTTCGTTGCTCCAAAAATCGTAACCACCATCGCTCATGTATTGAACTTCAAACAATGATTCGTTGGAATTTTCCTTTTCCGGATTAAAATTATCGGCATAATTTTCGTTGAGTTCGTAGCCCAACGTTTCAATTTCAGAACACAAATCGACTACTTTTTGCCAATTTTCAAGGGTTAAATGCACTTTTGCCAAAATTCCGAGTGCTGAACCTTTTGAAGCTCGCCCCACATCGGCACCGGAATATTCACTTTTTTGCGGAAGCAAAGAAACTGCATTTTCTAAATCACTGATTATTTGCTCGTAAACCAAAATTTTTGAAACGCGTGAGGGTTTTAAATCGGTATCGGACGTTCCGGGCTTTGTAATTAAAGGCACATCGCCAAAAAAACGAACCAAAATAAAATAGTAATGCGCTCTTAAAAAATACGCCTCGCCCAAAGAACGATTTTTGATGTTTTCGTCAATTTCAAGTTTTGGGGCAACTTCTATCACCATGTTTGCCATTAAAATTCCGGGCCATGGTCCACGCCAAAGGTCAAGTACTCCGGCGTTGTCGGAAGCTGTTACAAAATTTGCCATGTCTTGGGTTTCGATGCCATCAGAGCCTCCGCCTGCTCCCACAATGCTGTTTCCTGCCATTATGTCAGTTGTCCAAATTCGCATATTG
This sequence comes from Paludibacter propionicigenes, assembly GCA_020721325.1. Classification (GTDB taxonomy): domain Bacteria; phylum Bacteroidota; class Bacteroidia; order Bacteroidales; family JAIFNL01; genus JAIFNL01. The sequence continues at coordinate 17,808 of DYNA01000011.1, read as the reverse complement.
TAAAGTTTTGGCCATTGCAACGGCTGATAGGCGCCGTTTACCAAAGTTACCAATTCCTGGGCAGTTTTTGGATAATTAGCTGTATTAATGGTATCTAAGGGTGCTTTTTCGAGAAATTCTTTTGTGCAACTTCCAAAAAAAATAAGTAAAGTTAAGAGGAAAAATATTTTTTTCATTGTTCTTTTTTTAAAAAAAAATTAAAAAGTGATGTTAAAACTAAAAGAAACAGTTCTTGAAATCGGATAAATACTGTTATCAATTCCGCTGCTGGAAACTTCGGGGTCAAAACCCGAATAATTGGTTAAAGTGAGCAAATTTTGACCGGAAAGGCTGATGTTTGCAGCTTTAAAAATTTTTCCGCCCAAGAGCGAATTGGGAATTTCGTAGTTGAGGCTCACGTTTTTCAACCGCAAATACGAACCGTCTTCTATGTAGCGGTCGGAGGCGCGTGTATTGTTATTGGGGTCGCCAAAGACGGCTCGCGGCATGGTATTGCTTGTGCCTTCGCCAGTCCAACGTTCCAAAACGGCAACCGATTGATTGCTTGTAATGTTCATCGATTCGAGAAATAACCGATTGGCATTGAAAATTTCATTTCCGTAAACACCTTGTAGATAAATATTTAAGCTCCAATTTTTGTATTTTAGGGTATTGTTTAGAGAAAAAATGAAATCTGGATTGGGCGTGCCGAGAAAAGTACGGTCGTAATCGTTGATAATGCCATCGTTGTTGAGGTCTTTGAAGCGAATATCGCCGGGCGAAGTGCTGTTGGCGGGCGAAGTTCCGGGAACTTGAATGGCGTGATTTTCGACTTCGGCTTGAGTTTGGAAAATTCCATCGGTTACAAATCCATAAAAAATATTGATGGGATAGCCATTTTGTATTCGCGAAAGCGTATAGTTCAGCCCAATACTGCCACTTGTCATAGGAACATCGCTGTTGATATCAATTACTTCATTTTTGTTTAAAGAAAAAATTAAATCGGTATTCCAAGAAAAATTAGTTTTGGAAACATTGTAAGAAGTAATGGTAACTTCAATTCCTTTGTTTTGAATTTGTCCGGCATTTACGTAAGGCACGTAAATATCAGAATAACCGGAAGTTACCGGAACGGATTGAGGCACAAGCATATCGGTTGTATTTTTGATGTAAGCATCTAAAATTAAGCTAATTCGCGATTTAAACAAATCAGCATCAAGCCCGATATTGAATTGCTCTTGCGCTTCCCATTTTACGTTGGTATTGGGCAAAACAGTAGGAATAACGGCACTTACCAAATTTCCATTGAAATTGTAACTGTATGTATTGAAAGAAGATGCAAAAGCATAGTTTCCGATTTCCTGATTTCCGGTAACTCCAAAACCGGCACGTAATTTTAAACTTTCTATGAAAGTAAAATTAAAAAATTCTTCTTCCGAAATTCGGTAAGCCAATGATGCAGAAGGAAATGTACCAAATTTATTTCCTTGCCCAAAACGCGAAGAACCATCGCGGCGAACCGTTGCGGTAGCGTAATATTTATTTTTAAAATTTAAGTTTACCCGTGTAAAATAAGAAAAAATAGCCCATTCAGAACCTGTTCCGTTCAGCTTAATTTGTTCTAACCCGTTGTTGAGCGTTTGAGTGGAATTGCTTGGAAAGTTTTGAATAGAGCCGGAAATGTATTCAAATTTATTCGCCTGCGCACTTGTTCCCATCATGGCATTCAGATTGAAACCGTTTTCAAATTCCTTGTTGTAGGATAATGTGTTGTCCCATAGCCAAGTAATGCTTTGATTTGAACCTTGTCCCAAGTATGCATCAACTTGCTCTTTAACGCCCCAACTGTATGGCGGCGACCAAGTTCGATTGTTCCAAAAATTGGCTTCAAGACCAAAAACTGATTTGAAACTAAAATTTTCTAAAAAAATTACTTCGGTAAATACATTTCCTTGAAAATTATATCCTTTTGTAGCTTGTTCAACGGTTTTTGCCAATCCAATGGGGTTGTTAATGTCGCCCGAATAAAGCGGTTCGCCTTCGGGGCCGGTAAAATTACCATTCTCATCGTAAACTTTTTGAGTTGGTAATGAAGTTAATGCCCCTTGTATGCTGGTTGAACCGCTGTTTTTAATATCGTGATTTACTTTCAGACTGTTGCCGAATTTAAGATAATCGGTAACTTTTGTATCTGAATTGAGTTGAAAAATAAACCGGCGATAATCAGTACTTAAAATAATTCCTTTTTCTTCGTAAAGATTAAATGAAGTATAAAGATTTGTTTTTTCAGTTCCGCCGCTGTACGAAAGCGTTGTGCTGTGTTTAAAAGCCGGATTGAAAAATTCGCCAAGCCAGTCGGTTCCTTCGCCTAAGGCTTTTGGATTTGAAAAATCGGGGTTTGTATAGAGTCCTCCATTGAGCATCATTTCGTTGTGAAGTTGTGCAAAATCTTGGGCGTTCAGAACTTCTATCATTTTAGTAGGTTCGGAAAATCCGGCAAAAGTATTTAGCGAAAGCGAAGTTTTTCCGTTTTTTCCTCTTTTTGTGGTAATAATAACCACTCCGTTTGCACCACGCGCACCGTAAATGGCAGTAGAAGAAGCGTCTTTTAAAATTTGAAGCGATTCTATATCATTCATATTTAATTGATTAAGAGGTCCATTGAGCGGCATTCCGTCCACCACTATCAGTGGATTGTTGTTACCGATTGTGCCAATACCACGAATTCTAAAAGTAGTTCCCGAACCCGGTTCTCCTGATGTAATAATCTGAACACCAGAAGCCTTACCTTGCATAGCAGCACCAATATCCGCGACCGGATTTTCTTTAAGCTCCGCAACATCAACGGCTGCAACCGAGCCGGTTAAGTCGTCTTTTTTGAGTGTTCCATAGCCAATAACAACTATTTCTTCTAATTGTTCGTCTTCCACTTTCATTTCAACTGAAAAATTGTTTTGTAAACCAACAGAAACTTCAACATTTTGATAGCCAATGAACGAAAAAACTAAAATAGTCTCATTCGATGGCACTTCGAGCGAAAAATTGCCATCGAAATCGGTCAAAGTTCCTTGAGTTGTACCTTTGAGCATTACTTTAACGCCCGGAAGTGTATTTTCGGTGCCGCTTTCTTTCACATTTCCATTAATAGTTCGGTTGTTCATGCTATTTTTTGGCGCAATAAGAATCAGTTTGTTTTCCATTTCTTTGTACGTCAAATTTGTCTCTTGCAAAATGGTTTTCAAAACAGAAAATACAGAAATATTTGTTTCTGAAATACTAACTTTTTTTTCTAAATCGGTAAGTTCCGAATTATAAAAAAAACGATACGAACTTGTTTTTTCAATTTTTCTCAAAACTTCCTTGATTGTTTTTTCCGATTCGTTTATGGAAATTTCTTCTTGAGCTTTTGCTGAAAAGCTAAAAGAAAAGAACATAAAACTAAACGCAAGTGGCAGTAAAAATTTACTTTTTTGCAAAAAATGAAAATCAAAAAAGTGAAATTTGTGATTTAATAAAAATTGTTTATTCATCTGTTTTTAATTAAAATTTTAAATGTATTTCTCCCATTCAACTAAATTAACTATTTAGTTGTCAGGTGATTATGAAATTTATACGGATTATTCTTTTAGAACATTCTTAAATTTATTTTTGGTTTTAGAGTTTTCACTTATCAAAACACTATCTCCACGAATAGAATATTTAACAGGAGCAGAAATTTCAATTAATTTCAAAATTTGCCCAAGCGTTTCGTTGGTAAGTGTTCCGGTAAATTTATATTTTTTACAGTTTTCATTTTCGTAAATAATTTTGATGGCGTATTTACGTTCCAACTTTCGAGTTAAACTTTCGAGAGTTTCGTTTTCAATGTACCATTCGTCATTTTTCCACGAAATAAATTTTCCGGTATAAATATTTTTATGAAGTTTCAATTTTTTAGTTGTTTTGTCAAAAATGGCTTGTTGATTGGCTTGCATTTTCAAAACGCCTTCTTTTCCCGAAAAACTTATTCCAATCGAACCTTTTGCCAAAGTAGTTGAAATTAGATTTTCTTCGGCGTAAGCCGTTATGTTAAAGTGAGTTCCGTAAACTTTCACCTCTAAATCGGAAGTGCGCACCGTAAATTGATTTTTACTTTTGGCAACTTCAAAATAGGCTTCGCCATCGAGCGTAACTTCTCGGTTTGAATTGGAAAATTGAGAATTGTATATCAATTTTGTTCCGGCATTTAGCCAAATTTTAGAACCGTCTTGAAGATTTACTAAGGTTTTTGAACCCAAAGGGGCTACAATTTCAGTAAAAGTAAGTTGGTCTTTTTTAGAATCGGTAGAATTAAGCAACTGGAACAAAACGGTAGAAAACAAAATAAGTAAAACAGCCGCAGCGGCTATGCTAATGCGAAATTTTGTATTCAATTTTATAAATCGTAGATTCGATTGTTCTTTTAATTGTTGATTGGCAGTAATTTGTCTTTGGAAATATTTCAATTTTACATTTTTCCAAGCATCTTCAGTTTTATTTGTTGCTGTTTTTTCTTGTGCCGAAATGTAATTTTTTTGCAAAAATGCGAAATAATCTCTATTTTTTTGGTCTTGCTGCAACCAATTTTCTACAAAAAACTTATCTTTTTCGCCAATATCGTTACAAATATAGGCAATAAGCAAGTTTTCTATTTCGTCGTATTTTTTATTTTTAAAATTCATATTTTTTGCGTTTGTAAATGTATGACCCTTCAAATTGCAAACAGGGTTACAACGGTTATCATTTTTTTTCCATTTTTTTTGAAAAAAGTAAATAATTTTCATAAATTAATTGAATTTCAACAAGATAGACGTGATTAAAAAAAATAAAAAAAGTCAAATTTCTTAAAGTAATACTTCATTAAACTTTGCCAAAGTTGCAGTTTGTAAATTGCTAAATAGTTAATTATCTGCATAATAATCAAAATACGTAAACTTTGGCAAAGTTCTGTTATTTAATCCATTACAAAAGATTAACGAACTATTGTTAAAGGAATTAGAATAAAAATAAAATGGAAGGTAAATAATCAGCCAATTCAGTTCTGAGTTTTTTCAAGGCGCGTTTTATTTGTGTTTTTACGGTATTTTCAGATAATTGAAGTTTTTCGGCTATCTCTTTATAGCTCAGGTCTTCAAAGCGGCTAAGGGTAAATATTTCTTTGCATTGATGCGGCAATTGATTCACTGCAAAATCAATTTTTTGTTGCAATTCTTGAGTTAAAAGTGGCGAAATTGGGATTTCAGTATCATAAAAATTGTTATCGACACTTAATTTTGTAAAATTTTCATATTTTTGTTTTATCAATTCATGCCTGATTTCTTTTAGGCACCGATTGTGGATACTTTTAAAAAAATAGGCATTTAGCGACGTATTTATTTCAATTTTTTGAAGATTTTCCCAAAAATAAACAAAAAAATCTTCTACAATTTCCGAAGCAAGATCGTCATTTTTAATTAGCTTATAAGCATAATTCACAAGTTTTTCAAACCAATGCTTGAAAATGGTTTCAAAAGTTTTTTCATCTCCATTGTGTAAAAGTGAAATTAATTCTTCTGTAATGAGCATTTAAAATAATTCTTTTTTTTATCTGAAAAAATAATAATTAAGCCGTTTTTTTTATTTGAAAATTGATTTCTCAAATTTCATTTTTTTACAAAAGTATTGATTTTTCTCAAAAAAAGTAAAAAATTTTGAATTATTTTCCAAGGCATTTCAAAAAAAAATTCTATATTCATTTTTGAAATTATATTTTGCACTGGTATGCGTTCCGAGCCGTTTCGATGTGTACCAATGAAAAAAAAATTTAATGAAAAATTGTTTGGAAAGTAAAAAAGCCGTTGTAAAATTTTAAAAAGGCTTTTAATTTTTAATCAGGAAAGTATTTATAAATTTTATCTCTTGCTAATACTCTTGTAAATTCAACTGTTTAATTAACTATAAAAATACCAATTCTATATCTACCTATACGAATACGAAAGGCATTTTTATTGCCTTTCATTTTCTTTATATTAGCAATATCTTGCGGTTTTTTGGCATTTTCTACATTTTCTATAACATTAGCAATCTCATTTAAAACATCTTGACTATTAATTTTATCAATATCTTTCTCAAAGCTTTTTCTAAATTTTGTTTCCATTTCGTTTAAGCTTTTTCATTATTAATTCTTTTGGCACAAATTCCGTTTCCTTGCCTTCTTCCATTGCATTGAGCAAGCCCAAATCTAATAACTCTTCATCTGTTAAAGTTTTTATTTTAACTCCTATTCTTTGAGCCAAATCCGAAAATAATTTTAAATCGGCTTTGTTTTTAGTAGAAATAACAATTGCAGTCATAATTATATATTTTATAGATTTTATTTGCAAATATACAAAAAATGAAATAGAATTTTTTGTTTTGAGTAGGAAATATTTAAGAAAAATAATCTAAATTTTGCTAAAATGTTTCATAAAATATTTACAATGTTTTTTTATGTAGTTGTTAAAATATTGAATATAAGTAAATTAATAAAAAAAATCAATTTGTCTTACTGGAACAACAACGTATTCCGCCAAACCTTTTTCGTTGTATATATAATTTAAAGTTGTCTGCATAGTTACTATTTTCAAAATTTAATTTTTCTACAAAAATACTAATTTTTCTCAAAAAAAGTAAAAAATTTGAATTTCATTTTCAATCTATTCATTTTCTTCGTAATAATATGAATAATCAATGCCTTTTAAAAACATCTCGCGGTCGTTAATTTGGCTTGTGAGAGCATTTTCGAGAAGCAATTTTAAAACATTGCTTTCTATTGGGCTAAGTTTCATGGCATTCATGTAATCTTGTTTGCTTATTTTACTCCAATCGACGCATTTTTTAAGGCGTTTTTTGAGTATCAAATCCAGCCATACTCGGGTGGTTCTGCCGTTGCCTTCCATAAATGGGTGGGCAATGTTCATTTCTACATATTTGTTTACAACGTCCTCAAACGTGTTTTCCGGCATGGCTTCAATTTGCTTTAATGTGCTGTCTAAAAAGCGTGCTACGGCAAATTGAAACCCACCTTTTGAAATGTTTTTCTGGCGAATTTGTCCTGCAAAATCGTATAAACCGCCAAACAAATAAGCGTGTATTTGTTGCAATCCTTTGGTTGTGCCTACTTCTATGCTGTCGATAAACGAACTTTCAAACAGTGAATAGGCTTTGATTTTACTTTTGCCGTCAATACTTTCATCGCTAAATGTAAACCATTCGATAAATCGGTTTGCTTTTTTGCTCGGAAACTCTTTGCCTAATGCTATTATGCCTGCATAATCTAACATATCAGCCAATCGCATTTTGCCATCGGGCGCAAGAAATTTCAACTGGGTAGTGGCACTAACCACTTGACTGTTTTCTTTTTTTAGTTTGGCTTTCAGATATTTCCAATAGTTGCGTGTTTTGGTGTAATCTTCTTGCTGAGTAAGTACTGCCACAATATCCAATACCGAAAACCACCATTTGGCGTTTTGCTCGTCCCAAACGGCTCGCACTTGTCGGTCGTCGAAAAAACGAATGGATATTTTGGAATTGCTCATTTTAGCTTATTTGAAAATTTTGCTTTTTTTTTACAAAAATACTAATTTTTAGCCGAAAAAAAATAAAAATTTTATTATTTGTTTTATTTTATTCGGATATAATATCAATCGCTTTTTGAATTAAAATATCATTTTTTATTATATCATTGCTCTTTTTATCAGAATATATATTTTGATAATATTCTAAATTTAAAGGTATTTCAAAATCTATTTTATTCCGATAACTTTCCGAAATCTTTTTTGTGTTTTGAATATCAATACTTATAGGCATAACAAAAGAAATATGTGTATTTTTTAATGAAAAAATGCGCGGCATACTTGTATAACCCAAAAGCCAACCCGAAGACTGACCTATGATGAAAACATTTTCTTTTTGCGAAATGGCATTAATAAAATTAGAAGCTCCCGAAAAAATAGTTCTATCTTGAATTACAATAATTTTTCCATTATATTTTAATGAATTTTCATGCTTGAAAATTTTATTTGTTTGGCTAAAATCCAAATAATATTTTCTTGCAAAATTGTTATTTTTTGCAATAGGTGCTTTTATACCAAATTCTTTTTTCAGCAATTTTGTATTTCTAAAATAAATAGGCTCAATGTATTCAAAATCAGCATCTAAAATTAAACTTAAAATTTTCTGCCATGCCTCATCAGTTCCACCCATATTTCCTCGAATATCAATTATAACTCCATGTATTTCAGAAGTTTGATATTTCAAAAGTTCGTTTATATAAAAACTATCCAAAGACATTTCAGGTATTTTTATATATAAAATATTATCAATACTTTCTATTTTTTTTTGAGTGTAAAAAGAATTTTCGAAAGTATAAACAATATTTTTTGAAAATTCAAGTAATTCATTCTCTATCAATAAATTATGTACATTGTCATCTATTGTCAAATAGAAATATTCATTGAAAAATTTTTGATTATCAAAATCCCAGTGCGAAGCGTTGATAAAATTATCAATGTTTTCTTTTACAAAAGTATCTATCTGTAAATGATTACATTCTAAGATTTCACTTCCGCTCGAAAACAAATAGTTAGCTTGCGTTATATCATTTATAAGAAAATATTTACCATCAATGTATTTTACGGGTAAAATTTTATGTGTTCTTTTAATTAAACTTTTTGATAAGAAACAGGTTTTAATCATTTTCATTTTTTCAAAATTTCTTCTTTGTGCTTCTCTTTCAGTAATTTCAGAAACAATTAGACTGTCTGTTAAATAAAAATGATTATCAATATTAGCACTCAAACAATGTTGGATAATGTTTATAAACGATTGAATATTAGTACAGGTATCAATTTGTTTTTGATAATTTGCTATTTGTCGTAAAATATTATAATTTGTTACACTTCTTTTTATTTCTAATTGAGGATTAATTTTTTCAATAATAGTTTGAAATTGCTTAAAATCATTTTGGAAATGAATATTTGATAAATTATTTTGTGCAAAACTGTTAAAAAAAAGTGAGTGAAAAATTAAAAATAAAATTGTTTTTTTCATGATTTAAGTTTCTTTAAAGTTTTTCGGTAAAAAAATAGATTTTCAAATTTTTGTTTAAGGAAATTACACAAATACCAAGCCAGTTATTTTATTTCTCAAATTTCTTTTTTCTACAAAAATACCAATTTTTACTCGAAAAAAAGTAAAGATTATTTGTTTGTTAAACTTTTATTTGTCATTTGCTTTAAGCGGATTTTGTCGAGAATCGAAAATGCGGACAATAAGTATTTGTTGTTCCAAAATTTTGTAAAATATTTTATAATTTCCTGAAATTAAACGTCTAAAATCGGGATTGTATTCATCAAATTGACCAGATTGTTCGGCTTTTGGATTTTGCAAAATAGAGGTTTTTTCATAAATTCTGTCCACAATTCGGTTGGCTATGGCTATCGAAAATTGAGAATAATACAGGTAAATCGTTTTTAAATCCTCTTTTGCACTCAGCGACCAGATTATTTCTTTTGCATTTTCCATGCTTCTATTTCTGTTTTTATTTGGCTGTGTGTTAAGGTGTTTCCTTGACTGAAATCGGAAATGCCTTGCTGCAATTTTTGATTGTATTGTTCCAAAGTAAATGGTTCTACTTTACTAATGCCCAAATACATAAGCCATTCATCTGAAAATTCTTTAAAAATGGAAATTCGCTCTCTTGGCTCTAATTGTTTGAACAGAGCCAACAAGTCTTGTGTTTTCAATTCAATATTCAATGTTGCTTGCATAGTTGAATGTGTTAAATTTTTTCTACAAAAATACTAATTTTTACCCGAAAAAAAGGAAAGATTTTGTATTGATTAAGCCAGAATCAATTCGTTATCATCAATTTCCATTTTTAGTTTTATTTTCACATTCATGGCTTTGAAAACTTTTAGAATGGTTTCTAAACTAATGTTGTTTGTATTATTCTCGATACGAGAGATTTGAGCTTTTTGAACATTTATCAATTTGCCTAACTCTTCTTGTGTTAGTTTTTTTTCTTTTCGGGCTTTTTTAATCATTTCGCCAATTACATCGAGCTGCAAATTAAATTCATATTCATCTCTTTGCTGAGTGCCAACTTCACCAATGTATTTATCTTTCAATTGGTTGAGTGTTGCTTGTTTTATTTTTTCGGTTGCCATAAATACTATTAATTTAATTTTTGATTAAAATAGTGAAGTCTTATTTTTTTCTGCTTTATTTATTTCATTTACAGGAACTTTACTTGTTTTTTTTATAATAGCGTGAGTAGAAACCACAAGAGTTTCTTTGTCGCCTATTTTATCCCAAAATGCAAAAATACGATATTGGTTTCCGTTGTATTTGGTTCTAAATTCCCATATTTCATTGGTTAGTTTTTTAAATAATTTGGGGTCGTTCAAAAAGCGAGCTTTATCAATGGTATAAAGAATTTTGCTTCTTGTTTTGCTATCCAAATTTTCAATAAACTCAATTACTTCTTCCAAAAAAACAACTTCAAAACGTTCTTTCATATAGATATTTTAATAAACGACAAAAATGATAAAAAGTTTCATTATGTAGAAACTTTTTATGCTGAATGTTAAAAATATATTTAATTTTTTCTACAAAAATACGAATTTTTACCCGAAAAAAAAGCAAAGATTTTTCAATCTCTTTTAATCTCTCTCAATCTAATTCAATCTCCTTCAATCCATTTCAATCTCCCTCAATCTCCCTCAATCTTCTATTGCTTGTTTAAGAAAAGGCTTTTGATAGGGTTAAAAAAACGTGCAACAAGAGGTAAGTCTTCGGTTATAATTTCGGCAGAAGCCAGCATATTTTGTTTGAACGGAATTTTGAGCTTGTAATTGGTTTGCAACGAATGATTTAAGTTGATTAAAACCGTATAATTTTCAACTTTTATTTGTATGTGATTATCTCGCAATTAAAACTTTAAACTGTAACTAAAAGATGGAATTATTGGAAATAAAGTAAAGCTTTTAAAAGAATATTCGCCACTATAATTTTTTTCAAGATAAACGTAATAACTATTCATTCTGCAATAAGCATTATAAACACCAAAACTCCATGTTCTTACACCTTTTTTAACTTTTTTTTCAAAATTAATTGCAAAATCTAATTTGTGGAATGCTCGCATACGGTAGTTATTTTTTTCGGTATAAATATAGGCATCACTGAATCCCTCGTTCAGGGTATGGCTAAATTCAGATGAAGAAGGCTCCTGACGAATTACTTCATAAGCGTCAAATTTTTGAGTACCTAAGGTAATTGGATTTCCTGTTGTAAAAACCCATGTTGCTGAAAGATTAATGTTTTTTCTCAATTTATAATTACCAACTATTGAAATATCATGCCTTCTGTCGTAATTAAAGAAATAAGCTTTTCCCGAGTTTATATTATCAAATTGTCGTGTGTTTTTTGACCAAGTATAAGCTATCCAGCCAGTTAAGTTACCTGAAGTCTTTTGTAATAGAAATTCTGCGCCATAAACCTGGCCAATACCTTCTGTTTCAATTTTATCGTCCCAATTTCCTTCTGAGGTAAAAAAGTTCGTTTCGTTTTTAATTTCAATTAAATTATCCAATTCTTTGTAGAAAGCTTCAATTGTAAATTTTATTTTTTCACCTTTAAAGAAATGAGAATAGCCAAAAGCATATTGTAAGGAATTTTCATTGGGTGCTTTATCATTAGAAGGAACCCATAAACTGGTAGGAACACCCGCGCCTGAACTTGAAAGCAAATGAATATATTGAGCCATTTGGGCATAAGACAGGTTCAGTTTATTATTAGGGTTTATTTGGATATCAATATTAATACGCGGCTGAAAAGAAAAATCAAACTGATTGCTAAATGAATATGCCGCAAAATGTAAACCCAAATTCGCATTGAAATGATTGCCCAGTTTTAAATTGTTTTCGGCGTAAGCCCCATATTCTATAGCTCTAAAGTCATTATTGCCATAAGTAGTGTCATTAGAATATTCTTCTGTTTTAATATAATACTTAGAACTACCCGGTTCGAAATGATGCGATATCGTTTTTAATCCAAATTTAAGTTTATTGTTTGAATTAATAAAATAATCGAAGTCTGTTTTTATAATTAGGTCATTAACTGATGAGAAGTTTTCATAATTCGATTCATTTAAAGTTTCACCTTCAAAATCTTCTTGCATACCAATTTTTGAGTAATAGTTGAAGTGAGTGTAAGCTAATGTAGTATTTACAAACAGCTTGTTGTTTATTTTGTAATTCCATTGCAATGAAGAAAGTAAATTTCCCCATGTATTTTTGTTTTTATTCCAAAACTCATAACCACCTTCTTGATTGTTGTTATAATCACTACCATCGTCAGCCACATTTATAAATAATTTATCTCTTCCCTGATAAATGAGGGCACTTAATTGGCTATTTTCACTAAAACGGTGTGTTATTTTTGCATTAATGTCATAAAAAGTATATCCTGCTGACACATCGTAGGGGTCGATTAAAAAAAGTAATCGCGAAATATAATCAATATTACATCTTCGGGCAGAAAAAATATAGGTCGTTTTTTTATTAGAAAGTGGTCCTTCTAAACTTATACGAGAGGATATTAAACCTACACTCAATTCACCACCAAATTTATTAGAATTGCCTTCTTTTAATCTAATATCAACTACCGAAGATAAACGACCTCCGTAACGTGCGGGGAAACCACCTTTTATAAGGCTCATGGTATTAATGGCATTTTCATCGAAAATTGAAAGAAAACCACCCAAATGGTTCAAATAATATACGGGAACATCATCTAATAACACTAAATTCTGGTCGGGACTACCGCCTCTTACATACAACTCGCTACTTCCTTCATTACCCGATTGAACTCCGGGTAAAAGTGTATAGGCTTTCAAAATATCTTTTTCTCCGGTAAGCGAAGGTAAGTTTTCAATCTGTTTTATAGGAAGTCTTACGATGTTGAAGTCGCTGGTAGAGAGCGATTCTGCGCTAATTGCCACTTCATTTAGCTCATATCCACCTTTTAGTTGAAAATTTTTTAGAATACTTTTATTGAGTCGTTCTCTAAAAAATACACTTCCATAGCCAATCGAAGAGATTTTAAGGTTCACACTGTCATTTTGATTGTATTGTAAACTGTAAAAACCAAAATTATTTGTAACAGTGCCTTGTTTTGTATCTAAGTCATAAACAGTAACGCCTATAAGACGCTCGCCGGTATTGGAATCTTTAATGTATCCGCTAATGGTGATTTTTTGCGCAAAGCTGTTATTCAAAATAAAGAACAACAATATGGGAATAATGATTTTTTTCAATGGAAAAATTTTGAAGTGATTTTTTAAATTTACTTTGAGTAGCCAATAAAAGCAGCGTTTAATATCATGAAGAATATCTTAATAAGTATCAAAAGCACCCTCTTTAACTTTAATCATAGCCGTATCTACGGCATAGCCACCAAAAATGCCATAACCATTTTTTATGTTTGTAAATACCTCGGCAGCTTCGTTTCTTGAAAAAAGAGTAGCAATCTCAGTTATTGTGTTTGGCTCGTATTTTCCCTGTCCCAATAGGTGCTTTTTTAAAGAAAGCTTGTATTTGTAAGTGTTTTCACTCAAACTATTGTGGTATAAAACTAAATATGAAAAACCGCCTTTGAAAAACTTTAATTTAATAGTCTCCTTTTCAGATGGCATTAATTCATTACTATATACTAAGTTTATAGTTCCACTAAAAAAAAAATCCTCTTTAACTTGTATCGATACATTATCACTATCAATATACGTTAGAATTTCACTTACAAAAACAGAATCGGTATAAACCCACACACCATCATCGTTATAATGCCCTCCCATATAACCATAACCTATACTATTTATATAGTTCTCAAAATAACAATTTTTGCTTGCATTATTAGTAAATGAAAAATCAATAGTACTGTAATAATCCCCCCTTTCATTATCGAAACCTACTAAATAATTAATTTCTTTTGATAGAATTGTTTGTTTTTGAGGAATACTGTCTGTAGCTTCAATACTTGAAAACCCATTTGCTGAGACTTTCAATGTGTAAGGCTTAAATGAAACTGCTTTTTCTGTTATACTTTTATAATGACCGTTTCCTACTTGTTGCAGTTTTTCAATAAAATAACCATTGCTCCATAGTTCTACGTTAGCATTATTTACATAATTTTCGCTGGTGTCAAAAATAGCTTGTGTGTGATGTACATGCACACTAAATACGCTATCTATTGTAAATAAACATCCTATAACTAATTTATTTTCACCTTCATATTTGGGAAAAGGTATTTCAGTAGTACAAGAAAGTGTAAAAAGAACAGAAATTAAATAAATGTATTTTTTCATGTTTTGAGTTAAAAAAATTAATTAAATATGCTGCCAAATGAAAATACATTTGGCAACATAAAAAAGTAAATTCTATTTATTTAAAATAATCTTCCGGTTGGAGCAAAACTATCTAAATAATTCAAATACAATTTTATACCACTATCACCACCAATCCTTTCGTATCGTAAATTTACATAAGTAACTTCTAAAGCTTGAGAAAAACTGCTCACAGAAGTTGTTTTGTCAATATAAGTATATCTATAAGTGCTATTACCATAGAGATTATGGTCTTCATACGATGTTATTTCGCCATTACCTTCATTATATTTGTAATAGCCTCTCAAATATGCAGTCCCATCTGTTAGTCGCCATTTAAACCATCTGTGTTCAAAAAGTTGAATATCCACCCAAAAGTAAGTTCTAAATATTGTACTATCACTATTAGTATAAAATTGCATAAAACGGACTCCCGCTTCAATCATCTTATCTTTATTAGTATGATTTTCATCGCTCCAACTTTTATCAGGGTCAAGTTTAATGGTATTATTAACAAACGGTTTAGTTACAAATATATTTTCTGAGCTTATTTTAATCTTATCGATTTTTTTTATTTCATCAAAATTTCCATTTTTAATCACTTTAAAATATTCTTCAGAATATTGGTGAATTTCATTACCTACTTTAACTAATCCTTTCTCATTTAATACTTTGTCAAGAATTTTAGCAAAACAAGCTATATCAATAAATTCAGATTCTGTCCCTTCATTATAAACTTTCAAGAATCCGGATTTCAAATATTTCTCTGTCATTTCTGATCTTTTATCGAATTCCCCTTTCAATTGAAATTCTTCAATTTCAGTTTCTGACAAAGTTTCGTAATAATCTACTAAATTGGCTTCTGATTTTTTAATATTGGAATAAAGACGATACATAGATGTAAAATCCAATGATTTTTCCCAATCTATTAATTGAGATTCCGACATTGCTTCAATTTCAAGTTTTACTTTATCAAAATGTTCTTGATTTTGAAAAATAAGCATTCCATTTTCTAATTTTACATCAGACAAACCATCTTCTTTTTGAATTTTAAGGTTATTATCAACTTGTTCTATGGCATTCTCTTTGTCGCAAGCGTACAAAAATAAACTTAATAAGAGCAACAAACCTACTACTTTCATTAAATCTTTCATTTTTAATCAATTTTAAAAATTTATAAATTATGTTTATTTAGAAAAAAAACGGTGCGCAAAAGTGTTTTTTTCTGCCGACAAATATCTAAATAATATTTTGAATTTTACCCCCCCCTTGATATGTTATACAACATGTTTTTGTTATTTAGAATAAAACCAAATAGTCGCTTTGAAAAAAGCGTTTTCTATTATAAAATACCGAATTATTTTTTTTAGCAAAACACCTAATTCTATCTTTTTTTAGCTATTTTTCTTTCAAAAATAAATACAAACACCGAGTTAAGTGGTTTATTAGCATGTATTTATGTTTATTATATATCCTTTCATTATACCTTGTTCGACCTTTATTCGTACTTTATACGTACTTTATACGTACTTTATTCGCTCCCCGAAAATAGCTCTTCAAAAAACTCTAAAAATAAATTTTCAGGTATTGCACTTGTGCTGTACTTTGGCGCACCACAAAATGGTTCTGTTTCCAATGCACTATGCAAGGCAGCGGGGCTTCCTTTGTGAGTTGCTCAAAACCAATACGCACACCCATAGTACGCAAACCTACATTCTCTGCCGCTTTCAGAAATGCGCTGGCAGCGAAACGCCCTCACGTGTTATGCGGCTTCCGGCACGCAGTTTTTGCAAGGCTTGTAACTTTTGCCATAGTGCTTGGTAACCATACGCTGGACAGGTTGGTCCGCAATCCATGGCACCAGAGCTGGCGGTAGTGGGGGAAATTTTGCATTAAAAGCATATTTAACCAATAAATATTTTACCTAATAATTCAAATCAATTCCTCTGTTGTCGAAGCGTTCGCCGGATTTGCTTCTAAATGATTTTCCTATTTTGTACATTACGCCTGCATAAATTGCTCTTTGGTTTCTTTGCATCGTATTTGTTTTGTAATATTCACTACTCCACGAATTTATAACTATTTCTTGGTTTAAAATGTCATTAATTTTTAATGATATTATCCATTTCTTGTTTATGTTTTTTTCCATGCCCAAAGAGATAAAATAAAGCTCATTCATTGACTCACTGATTGTAAATTTCGTTGCGCTAAAGTAAGTCATATCTGTATTTAACGAAAAATCTTTTTTAAACTGGAAACGATTCCTAAGCGTAACACCAAAATTTGAATTTACATCTGAGTTTAATGTACCATTGTAGTTCATTTCAAAACGGTTGAGTTGAGCATTCAGATTCAGCGAAATATTCCACCATTCTTTAATATCATGCGTATAATTTACATCAATATAAACAGCTCTGGAAGTGCTCATGTTTAAGGGCTTTAGAAGTATTGTTGAATCTGTTAAAGCTATTGGAAGAAGAATTGTTACATTTTTGCTATTTGTAAAAGAAACCAAAGAACTGATTGAATATTTTTCAAATTGGTGCATTGAAGACAAATCGAACGAATTAACAAAGGAAGGAACTAAATCGGGATTACCAGTTGTGGCTTCGAATAAGTTTTCGGAAAATAGAATGAATGGGCTTGTATCTGATGCTCTGGGGCGTTGTATTCGTCTGCTATAACTTGCGTTTATGAAATTATTTTCATTCAATTCCAACATCAAATGTAAACTTGGAAAAAAGCTAAAGTAGTTTTGTTTAAATTTATCGGATTCAGTATCTAATTTGCCAACATTGTTTGTGTTTTCAACACGCACTCCTACTTGCCCGCTTAATTTATTTTTTTTCAATTTTAGTAACGCAAAGCCACCATTGATTAGTTCTGAATAAAAATATGAGTTCTTAATGGCTAAACTATCTTTCCATTCTTCGGTCGAAAATACAAAAGTACTACCGCTTAGTGAGTTACTATAAGCAGTATATTTAGTATTTAATCCTGTTTCAAACATTCCTTCTTCTGAAAAGGGAATTTCCAGTTTCAATTCGCTGTTGTAATTATCGGTTACATTCAGGTTTTTTATTCTATATTTTAAGTACGTAATCAAATTTGATGTAGTATTAATATACTCAGGTTCAATACTTTTGTCTTCGTCTCTTATTGAATAGTAGGCATCGTAATTTAAGACGGATTTTTTATCTTTAAAAGTATGTTTGTATCCAAGTGAAAAAGATTGCGTATTGTACTCTAAAAATCTTAGCAATGTATTATCATACTGTGTATTGACCAAATTTTGTTGAGTAGTTCCATTTGAAAATATATCTCTATTCGAATAATTGTTAGAGTTTGAATAAAAGGATGGTGATTCAAAAAGTATGATAAAAATTAAATAAAACCAAAATTAATATAAA
>DYNA01000102.1 GCA_020721325.1 Paludibacter propionicigenes | reverse complement strand
TTAAATCGCTTCTTTCAATGGTATAATGTCGCTCAGGAATGTTGGGTCCCGATGTGTTAAAATCTCTCATGTTTTCAAAATTAAAAATTTTGTTCAAAGATACATTTTTTTTGTGGAATATCACATTTTTTAATACAAAAAAACGAAAAAGGAATACCCTTATTTTCTTTGAATGTTCTGTATATCAGAAAATTTTATTTTTCTTTACAAAAATAAGAAAATGTTTTTAACCAACAATTGAAAATGGATTATTTTTTACAAAAAAATATTTAAAGATATTTTGTTTAAAAAAAAATCCCCGAAAATTCATGTTTTCGATTTGTACTATTTCAAAAAAAAAAATCAAAATTATTTAATTTATGTATCTGATATATAAATATTTAAAGCATTCTTAAAAATAGGATTTAGGTTAAAAACTCAAACCCAGACGGATTTAACAATTTTTTTTGAAAATTAGTTTGCGAAATAAAAAATAAAAGATGTATCTTTGCGCGAAATTTTTTTTTAACAAATAAAAATAACATTATGCCTGTAAAAATCAGATTAGCAAGACACGGTAGAAAACGTAAAGCATTCTACCACATTGTAGTAGCTGATAGCAGAGCGCCACGTGATGGCAGATTTATAGAGAAAATCGGAAGTTACAATCCGAATACTAATCCTGCGACTATCGTTTTAGACAACGAGAAAGCGTTATCATGGCTAAAAAATGGTGCTCAACCCTCAGACACTGCTCGTGCAATTTTATCGTACAAAGGTGTACTTTTAAAACAGCATTTAGAAAAAGGTGTGCAAAAAGGGGCTTTAACAGCCGAACAAGCCCAAGAAAAATACCAAGCTTGGGTAAAACAAAAAGAATCTAAAATTGAAGCTAAAAAAGACAGTTTGAAAGTTAGCAGCACAGTTGCCGACAAAAAACGCTTAGAAGTTGAAACCGAAGTAAACAAAAAACGTGCTGCCGAATTGAATAAGAAAAACGCGCCGGCAGTAGAAAACAACAGTAAGCACCACGAAACTCAACTTTCGGCTGCTGACAAAATCGATGCCGCCATTAACGCCGGTAACGAATAGTTTTTGAAAAACGTTTTGCAAAAAAATTTACTTTTCAAACATTAGAAAAAGCTTTTTTTTAAGAAAAAATGGTAAATACTCCCATTCAGTACATTGGCAAATTTACTAAACCTTACGGTTACAAAGGTGAGTTGGCTCTTCGATTTGATGTGAGTATTCCTCAAGAATTTCAACAAACGGAATGGGTGTTCGTTACTTTAGATGGATTACCTGTTCCGTTTTTTATTAGCTCTACCGAAAATATTTGGATTAAAGACGAGCAAACTGCCATATTAAAACTCAACGACATCGACTCCGATATTCAAGCCAAAGAGCTTGTAAATAAAGATGTTAGCATTTCTCAGTTTCAATCGGAAAAATCTTGGGAACCGGATAATTTTAATGCTTTTAAAGGATTTAAAATTACGGATAAAAATTTGGGTGAAATCGGTATTTTTGAAAAAATAATTGAGATTCCTCAAAATCCACTCATGCAAGTTTTTCAAAACCAAACCGAAATACTTATTCCGCTTTCAGACGATATTGTTACAGAAATAAACACCCGACAAAAAAATATTCAAGTAATTGTTCCTAACGGTTTGTTAGATATTTTTTTATAGAAAACCTTAAATCCACAAGTCATCGCATCAATCGATTAATAAATAACTTGTTGGTTATTAATTTTATTTGTTCTTTTTTTGTAAAAAAAAAAAGACTTTATATTTTATCTTTATTTTTTGAAAAAAAATGGAAAAAATTGATGTTCAAAATAAAAAAATAGGTATTATGGAAGTGTTTAAAACGCTTTTTGTAATTGGTATAATAATGGTTGCTACTTTTTTGGGTATTTCATTCATTTCTCAAGCACCGGAATTGACAAATCGGTTTTTTATTTACGTTATGATTTTTATTGTTGCAACGGTTTCGGTGGCTGTTTTAATCCATTGGGTAGCACTTTCTTTTTCAAAAAAAATAAAATAAAAAAAAAATAATTTACAATTGAAAATTAATAATTACTTAATACATTATGATATTTACAGAAAAAGTAATAGGGGATATTTTAAAAAAAAATTCTACCAATGAAACCTTGCAAGATGGTTACAGTCTGTATTTAACCAATTCGATACGCGAAGTGGAAGCACGTGGAAACGTGCATATTGCCTATTTTAATGAAAAATCTACAAAAACAATTGTTTCGTTATTAAGTGAAAAGAAAGTTTCATACATTTGCAGTTGCCGACCCGATACCAATAAACTCTGTCGTCATGCGGTTGCTGTTTTGTATCACGTAATGTACAATGGTAAAAAAGAAGGTTTAAAATTGCCCGAAAAACCAATAAAATCCAATACTTCAACATTTTACACTTTAAAGAATTATAAAAAAATAGGAATTAAAGAAATTGAAAGTTTAGGCACGTATGAATGGAAAAACAGTTTTTTCTACGAAAGGCGATTTATTTCATTAAATACTATAAAAAAAGGAGAATTTTCTTTTATTTACAGAAATTGGGGAGAAGCCAAAAATATCGATTTGCGCATCGAAGGAGACGATTTGCAAGTAAAGTGTTCGTGCCATCAGATAGTTAAAAATATATGCCAGCACGAATTTGTGGTGTTACGAGCTTTATTTTTAAAAGAAGATAAATTATTGGAATTTTTAGCCCCCGTTAATTATCAAAAAAAATTGGACGAAGTTGCCAAATTGTTTGGTTTGCCTGAGCATTTGAATTTGGAAGAATACTTTGAATTGACAGTATTCGACAACCAATTGGCATGGAAAGCCATAGGCAAAGCACTTGGATTGAAGCAGTTGAACGAAAAAATTTCGCTGCCCGACAGCATGAAATTCCTTGATGTATCAACGAGTATGGACAATTTTGCAATCGGTTGGGCATTTACGGAAAAAGAGGAGCGATGGATGGATTTTCCGTATGCCGCACTCACGCCCATAGTGGGAAAATACAATAAAGATAAATCTAAGTTAATCAGTCCTTTACGCAAATACAGCGAAACGGAATACAATTTGGTAACCGACACCGACATAGAATTGGTGCAACTCGCTCAGCTCTGCTCCGTTCACACCATTGCCGGTTTAATTCAATCGAATTATAAAACAAAAAGTAACAGCGAAGCTTTGGTAGCCAAGCATTTCTCTAAATTTACGCCGCGTTTGTCGGAGCTTTTAAAAAGTCAAAAGTTTGTTTATTTTTCCAATGATAATTCTTATACTTTCAGCGATTTGAAACCGCTCAAAATAAACACCGAATCGGTCAAATTGTATTTTGAACTCAACGAAGACGAGCTTTTTTACAATATGAGTTTGGAGATAGAAGTAGGCGACAAAAAACTCTCTGCGGAGGAAAAAGACGAATTGCATTTTTATTTTCCATTTCTTTTAACCGATTTTATCAATGCTTATTTTATTACCGAAGCCTCTGATAGTATGCTGCTTTTGCAATATTTTGAAGACGTGAACAATATAAAAGTGGTAAAATCGAATTTTGAAAAAATGTATAACAATGTGATTGCTCCCATTTCGGAGCAGTACAAAGTTAAAAACAATTTAACTTCGCAACAACTCAAAAAAATAGAAACCAAAACCACTGCAAAACAAGTTTTTATTTCCGAAACCAGCCGTTTTATCTTGTTGAAACCTTTTGTTTTTTACAACAACACCAAATTAATAAACATTTTGCATGAAGGAAATAGTTTTGATTTTCAAGACCAAAAAATTGTTGAGTATCAGCGCGATAGAGAATTGGAAAATGAATTCTTAATTTTCATGAAACAATTGCACCCTAATTTTGAAAAAAATTTTACATCGGAGTTTTTCTTTATCGAATTTGACGATTTTTTAGAAAATAGGTGGTTTTTAACCGTTTTTGAACTCTTCAAAGAGCAAAATATAGAAGTTTTCGGGCTAAAAGAGCTTACCAAATTCAAATATTCGCAACACAAAGCCAAAGTGCGCGTAAACGTTTCGTCTGGGCAAGATTGGTTTGATGTGGGCATCGAAGTGCAATTTGGCGACGAATACATTTCGCTCAAAGACATTCGCAAAGCCATCTTAAAACGCGAAAATTACATCAAACTTGCCGATGGTTCGCTGGGTATTTTGCCCGAAGAATGGGTCGAAAAATTAGCACGCTATTTCCGACAAGGCGAAATAAAAAAAGACGGTCTGAAAATTTCAAAACTGCGTTTCAACATCATTGAAGAACTTTTCAACGAACAAGATTACCTTGAAATTTTTGAAGAAATAGAACAAAAGAAAGCCGCCATAAGAAATTTTAACGAAATAAAAAACATCGAAGTTCCAAAACAACTCAAAGGCGAATTGCGCGAATATCAATATTCGGGCTATCACTGGCTCAACTTTTTGGACGAGTTTAAGTGGGGCGGAATCCTTGCCGACGACATGGGTTTGGGAAAAACCATACAAGTTTTAAGTTTTTTGCTTTCGCAAAAAGAAAAATCAAAACTTCCCAATTTGATTATCATGCCCACCACTTTGCTTTTCAATTGGGAAAAAGAAATTGAAAAATTCGCTCCAACGCTCTCTTATTTACTGCATTACGGCAATATGCGAATAAAAGACTCCGAAAATTTCAAAAACTTTGACCTCATTTTGACCAGTTACGGCACGTTTACGCGCGATGTGGAACTTTTGAGCAAATACAAATTCAATTACGTTATTCTGGACGAGTCGCAGGCTATAAAAAACCCCGATTCGCTTCGTTTTAAGGCAGTTAGTTTGCTCAAGGCAAAAAATAGGTTGGCACTCACCGGCACGCCCATCGAAAACAATACTTTCGATTTGTATGCCCAAATGCAATTTCTCAATCCGGGATTTTTAGGCACGCCCACTCAGTTCAAAGAGAATTATTCCGATGCCATCGACCGTGAGCAAAACCCCGAAATAGCCAGAGAATTGCAAAAAATGATTAATCCCTTCATTTTGCGCCGCACCAAAGAGCAAGTAGCCACCGAGTTGCCTCCGAAAACCGAAGACTTTTTGTTTTGCGAAATGCAAACCGAACAACGCAAAGTATATGAGGCATTTAAAAACAAATACCGTGAGCTTTTGCTCAACAAAATAGACCAAGACGGCTTGGGAAGTTCACAAATTTACATTTTGGAGGGTTTGACCAAACTACGCCAAATTTGCGACTCGCCCGCCATTTTGCCCGATGATGAAAATTATGGCACCGATTCCATTAAAATAAAAGAACTCCTTAGGCACATCAAAGAAAAAACCGGAAAACATAAAATATTGATATTTTCGCAATTTGTAAAAATGCTTCAACTCATTAAAACCGAATTGCAAAACGAAAAAGTAGAATTTGAATATCTCGACGGACAGTGTTCGCAAAAAGACCGGCAAGCCAGCGTAGAGCATTTTCAAAACGATGAAAGTTGTCGGGTATTTTTAATCAGCCTTAAAGCCGGCGGAACGGGCATTAACCTCACGGCAGCCGATTACGTTTATATTATTGACCCGTGGTGGAATCCGGCAGTAGAAAATCAAGCCATCGACCGCTGCTACCGCATTGGGCAAGACAAACACGTGATAGCTTATCGAATGATTTGCAAAGGCACTATAGAAGAAAAAATTATGAGCTACCAAGCCAAAAAACGAAAAATAGCCTCCGACATCATTTCTACCGACGATGCCATTGTTAAACAGCTCAATAAACAAGACATTGAAGATTTATTTTCATAAAAAAAACATTGATTTGTTAAATTGCAAAAAAACCGGTTTATTTATTCATACATTCGTGCAAACAAAAAAATCTTCTCCAATTTTCTTCAATCGGGCAGAAAGGGATTTTCTTTAAAAAACTTGAAAAACCATTTTTTTTGAAAAAAAAATTGGAAAATAAAAAAAAATTTTTACTTTTGCACAAACCAAAACCAACCACAAAACCATATTTTACCAAAACTTTAAATAATTTTTACAGTTTTTTAGATGAATTTAAAATTTAGAATATTACTTTTTGTATTTAATTTGCTTTTCATTAAAGTCTTTTCGCAAGAAAATATAGAAAATTCAAACTTAAATTACAATCAATTGTTTACATACACAACCACTCTCAACGGCGAAAGCGATTTGCTCGTTAATGGAAACAGGTATATGCAAGCTTTTGGAATGGCTCACGGAAGTCCGTTTTTTGAAACATCAAACATCAAAAAATCAATTGTTTACGTTAAAGGCGAATGTTTTGACAATGTAGATATAAAATACGACATTTTGCTAAATCAGTTGGTTTTGCTCGATTACTACAAACGACAGTTGGTGTTAAACCCGCAACAAGTCGATTCTTTTAGCTTGGGCGAAAACGTTTTTGTGAGCATTCACATTTTCGATTCGTTAAAAGTTTCTTCCGAAATTTATTTTGAAAAGATAAACAATGGAAAATCAAAGCTTTTGAAATCGTATAAGAAAAAATTTATCGACAATTACAGCGATTCCCATCCGTATGGTACTTTTTCTAAACAAACTTACCAATTGTTTTTACAAAAAGAAAATCATCTAACCAAAATCAATTCTATAAAAGATTTATACTCTTTTTTTCCGCAAGGAAAAAAAGAAATCGGGTCTTTTATGAAAGAAAATCAAATACAATTTAAAAAAGCTACTCACGACCAATTACAACTTTTAATGAACTTCTGCAATGCAAATTTTAATTAAATCACTCCAATTCCTGTTTTTATTTTTTTTAATAAGTTTTTTTTCGCTGCATTTGCAAGCTCAAAATACTGATTTTAAGCTCGATAATTCTTACAACAATTTGTTGTGGAACGATTTTGTAAAAAAAGTAGAACAGCAAACTAAATACCGTTTTTTTTATCTTCCAGATAGTTTAGATGCTTTCAAAGTAGAGTTTTCGGAATTTGATATTGATTTTTCGCAACAGCTCAATGAAATTTTGAAATCGAGAAAAGCCTATGCCACCATTGACAAACGACAAAATATTGTGGTAACTTTCGATAAACGCATCAACTCCACTTTGCCCGATGGTTTTTCAAATATTAAAGAAAAATCGATTGAAAATGAGTTTGAAAACGAAAATCAAACGGTTGAAAACTATTTGAATACAACCAATTCGTTTGTAAACAAAGAGGTGAGCGTAGGGCGAAAAAATGCCGACACAAAAACCGATGCTGTAATTAGTGGTTTTGTAAAAAGCAAAAATGACGGTTCGCCCATTATTGGGGGCGTTGTGCAGGTAAACGAAACCGGCGACGTGGCAGCTACCGACAACGAAGGTTTTTACAGTTTGAAACTCAAAAAAGGAACTTACAATTTCACTATCAGCAGTTTAGAGAGCAAGAAAGAGCAAGTAAAAGTGAATGTTTATTCAGACGGACGTTTGGATTTGAGCTTGGAATTGAAATTAATTGCCTTAGACGAAGTTTTGGTTAGTTCTGAAAAAGACCATGTTGTAACCGGAACACAAATGGGTTTTCAAAAGCTTGATACCAAGAAAATTAAAGAAATTCCATTGGTAATGGGCGAAAAAGACATTTTAAAAGTCAGTTTGCTTTTGCCCGGCGTGCAATCCATTGGCGAGGGCAGTTCCGGTTTTAATGTACGCGGCGGCACGGGCGACCAAAATTTGTTTCTTATCAATCAAATTCCGGTTTACAACAGTGCGCATTTGCTGGGTTTCTTTTCAGCGTTTAATTCCGATGCCATAAAAAATTTTTCCATTTATTCCAGCAGCATTCCCACATGGTACGGCGGGCGTTTGTCTTCAATTTTCGATGTAAACGTTAAACAAGGAAATACCAACAATTTTTCGGCTAACGGCGGAATTAGTCCCATTACAACGCGCTTAATGGTTGAAGGTCCGATAGTGAAAGACAAATCGGCTTTTTTGGTTTCACTCCGAACCACTTATTCCGATTGGATTTTAAAACAAATCGACAACCTCGAAATTCAAAACAGCAAAGCTCAATTTGCCGATTTGGTCAATCATTTTCATTTCAATTTGAATAACAATCACAAAATCAGCTTGTTTTCGTATCATAGTTTCGATAAAATCAATTTGCTTTCGCAAAATAAATACAATTATTTTAACAACGGCGCGTCCCTTTCATGGGATTATTTAATCAAATCAAAACATAAACTCGAAACTTCTCTGGTATATGCTCAATACGATTTTGATGAAGAAAACACTGAACTTCAGGCAATTGCATATACCGATAATTTTCAATTGAAGCACACCGAGTTCAAATCAAATTTTACTTTTCGCCCCGACAACAACAAACACACCATAAACATTGGTTTTAACAGCATTTTGTACAATTTAAACCAAGGAACATTATTGCCTTTCGGCGAAAATTCAATCATTGCTCCCGTAAGCATGGGCGAAGAAAAAGCCATAGAAACCGGTATTTTTGCTTCGCATGAATGGAATGTATCGCCCGTTTTTACGCTTACTTCGGGCATTCGCTACAATCAGTATTTCTTTTTGGGAGCTTATGAAGCCCGTTTTTACGAAAGTGAAATTGTTCGGTTGCCCGAAAATTTAACGGAAACCAAATTTTTTGACAAAAATAAAGTGGTAAAATCGTATCAAGCACCCGATTTTCGTTTTTCGGCTCGTTATTTAGTTACTCCAAGCATTTCATTAAAAGCAAGTTACAACCAAATGCACCAGTATTTGTTTTTACTTTCTACCACCGTAGCCATAGCCCCAACCGACAAATGGAAATTAGCCGATAACAACATCAAACCCATGAACGGCGAACAACTTTCGTTTGGTGTTTATGCCGCAAAAGGAAAATATGAATTTTCAGTTGAAAGTTATTTGAAAAAAATAAATAATCTGGTAGAATACAAAGACGGAGCCAATTTATTACTCAACAACACGCCCGAAACCGATATTTTGCAAGGCAAACTCAATTCTTTTGGCGTAGAATTAATGATAAAGAAAATTTCCGGTCGATTAAACGGTTGGGTTAATTATACTTATTCGCGTGCCAAAGTGTTGGTAGCCTCCGAAATACCCGAAGCCAATATCAATTTTGGCAAAGAATATCCCTCGAACTACGATAAGCCTCATGCCGTTAATTTGGTAGCTAACTATCAATTTTCCAGACGTTTGAGTCTTTCGTCCAATTTGGTTTATTCCACCGGTCGCCCAATAACTTATCCGGTTGGAATTTTTAATATGGGCAATCGCCAAGTGCCTCTGTACTCGCTTCGCAACGAATATCGCACACCCGATTATTTTCGAGTTGATGTATCCTTGAAACTCGAAGGCAATCTGGCTGCCAAAAAATTAGCGCACGGAACATGGTTCTTGTCGGTTTACAATCTCACGGGTCGCAAAAATGCTTATTCTATTTATTTTGAAGTAGAAGAAGGCGTAATGCAAGCTTACAAACTTTCCATTTTTGGCGCACCCATTTTTTCATTAACATACAGTATAAAATTAGGAAATTATGCGAACTAAAATTTTATTATATTTTGCCGTTTTATTTATTTCATCCTCTTGTATTGAAAAATATTTTCCTACCATAGATGAATACAAACAAATCATTGTTATTGAGGGATTTTTGACTAATTTAGAAGGTCCATATCAAGTAAAAGTATCCGAAACGGTAGATGTAAATAATCCGGTTCCAAAACCAATTACAAATGCCGAGGTTATTTTAAAAGACGAATTTGGAAATTTTGAAATTCTCAATCATCGAAAAGATGGTTTGTATTACACACAAGCCGGCGGATTTGGAGGCGAAATAGGCAAAAAATATCAATTGGAAGTAAAAGTAAACGGGAAAACTTATCTTTCGAGCATGGAAACCATGCCCGAACCGGTTGGTATTGATTCGATTTATTATCAAATCGAAGAGAACATTGACAATACAATTGTTACCGAAGGGCTTCAGTTTTATCTTGATACAGAGCCTTTTGAAAGCAAGGATAAATATTTTCTTTGGATTCCCGAAGAAACATATCAATATACCAGCGATTTGGGATTGAAACAAATTATGTACGATTACACAGTCATAATCACTGTAAATCAGTCTAATACAGTTTGTTGGCAAACCGATACTTTGCCCGATGTGCTTACCCTTGCCGCCAATGAACTCAGCGAGCCGGTTGCACGAAAAATACCTTTAAATTTTGTTGGCACCGAGTCGAAGCGTTTATCGGTTCGTTATAGCCTGTTAATCAATCAAATGACTATCGACAAAAAAGCGTATGAATTTTGGAACACCATTAGATTGCAAGCCGTAGAATCAGGTTCGCTTTACCCTCGTCAGCCTTATCAAATTCGTGGAAATATGAAATGTGTAGAAAATCCTGAGGAGATTGTTTTAGGCTATTTTACTGTGGCTGGCGTAGCCAAAAAGCGTATTTATGTTGGTCGTCCCAATTTAATTTTTGAATATCCCATTTGCACGCCCGATGTTCAAGCGTTAAAAGACATTTACAAGCATCCGCGTCCGAGTTTTCCGCAATACATTGGTTATAATGAAGTTACTGGCGACAAAGGCTTGGCGGCACAGCGTTGTTTCTATTGCGAAATGGAAGGCGGCACGATGCTAAAACCCGATTTTTGGGAAGATTAGATTTTTTATTCAAAATTAAAAAAATAAGTTTTCTTGTAAAATAATTTAGTAATTTTAAAATTTAACATTTTTTTATGCAATAAAAATATTAAATTTGCAATTGAAATGTTGAATTAAAAAATATTCAAAACACACTTTTTTGTTTATTTTATTTTTTTAATTCATTGAAAAATAATAAGTTGTTGTTATAAAAAACGTAATATTTTTAATTTTGAACTCGAAACGAATAGATATATGTATAACACAATAGAAATAGAAAATTTTAGAGGGATTTCGCAATTAAAACTTATTGATACAAAGCAAGTTAATTTGATTGTAGGGAAAAATAATACCGGAAAAACAAGTGTATTAGAAGCTGTTTTTTTGATAAGTGGTATATCGAATCCTCAGTTGCCTTTTAATATAAATACAACTCGTGGTTTAAATTTTTTAGCAGACCAAGACGAAGCATTTTTGATTTATCATAAATTAAATTATAAAAATCCGGTAAAAATTAAAGCGAAACTTGATAAACAAGTGCGTGAGCTATTAATAAAACCCATTATTCAAAGCGAAAGCCAAGCCTCTACGGTTATAGAGAAAGATTTGCTCACAAAAAATATATTAAATACCGTATTAAATAATCAAGCTACTGATGGTTATGACTACGAGATTTCAATAACAGACGAAAATAAAAAAACCGAAAAATATAATGCAATAATATATCCCCAGGGTTTGATGTTTCAGCAACAAATTGCTAAAGGATACAGAGAAACAATTAAATGTAATTATGTAAATCCCTCAAATATTTTATTGCAATTGCCTCAAGGACTCAACGAAATTATTATTAATAAAAAAATAGATAAAATAATTGGTATTTTAAATAAAATCGATACTCAGATAAAAAGTATTTCAGTTGGTACGAACGGATTGATTTACTGCGATATAGGTTTAGACAAACTCATACCTATTAATGTAATGGGAGATGGAATTAGAAGAATTTTATCGCTGATAACTACTATTAATTTATCAAAAAATGGAATAGTTATCATTGACGAAATAGAAAACGGCTTTCATTCAGAAACATTGCCAATTTTATGGCGAGCCGTGTTTATGGCGGCAAAAGAAAACAATGTTCAAATTTTTGCAACCACTCACTCCTACGAGTGTATCGAAGCTTTTAAAGATGCTTATCATTTTGATAAACAAGAGAACGATTTTGCCCGATTATTTAGACTTGAAAAAAATGAAAAAAATATTTTTAATGTATCAAGCTACGACCAAGAAATGATAAATACAGCAACCGAAATGAACTGGGAGATTAGATAATGAATGAAAAACTTACAATAAGGGAATCTAAAATTTTATTGGTTGAGGGAATTGATGATGTAAAATTTTTTAAAGCTATTTTAAAGTTTTTAGGTATTCAAAACATACAAATTATTGGTGTTGAAGGAAAAAATAATTTCAAAAATATTCTCAAACTGATTTCTCAAGAAATTTATAACAAAGAATTTACTGTAATTGTTTGTATTAGAGATGCTGACAGTAATTTTAATGGAGCTTTTAGAAGTCTGAAAGATGCTTTAATGGCTGCAGGATTTCCCGCTCCCGAAAAAGTAAATTCTTTTAAGAATACCGATAAACTAAAAACTGGAATTTATATTTTGCCTGAAAACAATGAAAATGGAATGATTGAAGACCTTTGCATACAAACTATTGATAAAGAGTTACTTCAATGTATCAATAATTATTATCGATGTACAAACATAAATCCAAAAAACAAATCAAAATCAACCGTTCAAATTTTTTTAGCAACTCAAACTCCTTTAGTCAATTCATTGGGAAATGCCTCAGAGCATGATATTTGGGACTTTAACCATGAGAGTTTTTCTAAAATTAAAGGGTTTTTAGAAAATTTAAGATAATTAAAATTAAGTTTTCTTGTAAAATAATTTAGCAATTTAACAATTTAACAATAAAATAAAAGAACATTAGATTGAAATGAAAAAAATACTGATATTTTATTTAACACTCATAAGTGCAATTGTTTTTTTTACCGAAAAACTTTCCGCTCAAAGTCTTTGTGCAAGTGTCGATTCTTTGTACAGAGAAGAAATAGTATTTTCAACCGATAGAGATTTATATTTGAATGGCGAAAACATTTGGTTTCAAGCAGTTTGCACTGCCAACAAGCCTGAAATAGAACCTTTGTTGAGCAAGATTTTATACGTAGAAATGTATTCTGCTTCAGGGCAAATCATTTATTCCGGTAAATATCTGATGCACAATCAAATAACTTCAGGTTACATTCCTGTTCCCGAAAATATTAATTCCGAAAATTATTATTTACGGGCTTATACGCAATACATGCGAAATTTTTCACCAGCTACTTTTGCCAATTTGTCGATTACAATTATAAATCCCGATAAATTTTTTGCATCAAGCCAGTCGCAAGAGCTAATATTTGCCAGCGAATACGAATTTTTACCAGTCAATCACCCAAGCAATGTGGCTTTGTTTGTAAATCCGAAATTACAAAAAAGCCTTGAAAAAATCAGTTTATGGGAAAGTTTTTCGCAAAAAGAAGAATTCATTTCTATTGCTCAAAACGGATTGGCTTCGATACAAATAACCGCGCAAGAAAATTCCGAATTTAGTATAAAAATTTATCATAAAAATGGAAAAATTGAGCAAAAAAACTTACCAAAACCATCAAAGAATGTATTTTTGCTTAAAACCACTGCCGATAAATATTCCATAAATTGCAAATTAGAAAATTCGGCTGCTAAAAAAGAAAAATACATTTTAAAAGTAAAATCGCTGCAATTCAATAATTTATACACTACTGAAATCGAACTGGGTGAAGAAATCGAATTGCCTTTGGCTTGCGCCGAAAATGAAATTTTCTATTTTCAGGTAACGGATTTGAATAATAAAACGGTATTTTTTTCTGCACGTTCTTTTTTTGCAAAAGAAAAGAAATCTTTAAAAATAAACAATTTAAGCACATATTACGCGCCCAGAACCAAAGTGGATTTTACTATTGCTAATGAACAAAATTTGTCGGCTTCTTTGACGTGGTTGAGTGTTAAAAAATGCCAAACTACATCAGAAAAAAATGAACTTCCGATTGAATTGGTTTATAATCCAAATTTACTTGCCAATTATTTTAGAACTCATACTTTTGAAGATGATTTTAGTCAAAATCAATTGAATAGTTTATTGATTTTGTACCAAAAATTTCATCAACAGACCGATTTTTTGGCGAAAGCCGAAAAAAGAAACTCCGAATTTTGGTTGCCCGAAATGCGCGATGTTTCGATAAGTGGAAAAATTTTAGATAAAAATACCCAAAAACCTTTGGCTAATGAAAAAGTTTATGCAACGGTTTTTGGCAAAAATGAGCAAGTGCATTTGTGCAAAACCGATGGAAAAGGCGATTTTTCGTTTAATCTTAATCATTTGTCGGGCAATCAAAATGTTTCTATTTCGGTTCAAAGCACGGATAGTTTGCAGAAAGAAATTTTGATACAAAACGATTTTTGCAAAAATTTTATGTTTTCGCCCGAAATTCCTTTGTTTGTTGAAAGCCTAAATACTTCATTTTTAGAAGATTTGTATCTAAATGCTCAAATTTGTAAATCCTATTCGCCTTTTGTAACATTACAGGAATCGAATGCCGTTTTTCAATCTGCAACTTCGCTTTCGTTTCCGGTCAAAGTTGAATTAAAGGATTTTATAAAAATTCCGGTCATGCGCGAAGTTATTGACGAGATAACGCCTTTTGTTACTACTCAAAAAGTAAAAGACGGCTTTATTTTAAATATTTACAACGAAAAAGAAGGTCTGGTTTACAAAGAACCATTGGTAATGGTGGATTTTGTGCCGGTTTTTAATATCAATAGTATTTTGGCATTAAAACCCGAAGAAATTAGCCAAATAGAAGTAAATAACCAAACTCAGTATTTAGGTAATTTTGATATTAAAGGTTGCATAAATATTCGTACCAAAGCCAAACAGTTGGGAGGCATTAAATTTCCGCAACAGACTGTTTTTCTGAATTTTAAAGGGTATCAGCCCGAAGTAAAAGCTAAATTTAATTCATACTTTAGTTCTGAGGAATTTGAAAACCGATTGCCCGATTTTAGAAATTTACTTTATTTTGGTTCGTTTAATAAAATACCGGAAAATTTTTCTTTTTATACCTCCGATTCGGAAGGTTTTTATTCTATGAAATTTTTATTTTTCGATGGAAAAAAAATTAAAGAAATTGAACATTTTTTTGAAGTGAAAAAAAATATTCCTTAATTTTTTTTCGGACGAAAATTGTAAAAAGCAAGAACTTGTTCCAATAAATTAAAGCGTAATGCGGATAAGATGTTTAAAAAAATGATCTGGGGTATATACAATACACCAATCTATATACATAAATATGTTAAATTATAAA
>DYNA01000101.1:13531-15076 GCA_020721325.1 Paludibacter propionicigenes | reverse complement strand
TATTCTTATAACGGGCTTATTTTTAAAAGAAAAAAAAATACTAAATAATTTTTATAAAAAAAATGGGTATAAATGTTAGTTATAGAATAGGTTTTGGTGCTGCATTATCTACATTCCTATTTTTCTTTCTTTTCTCTTCCATTAACATTTATTCCATGCTTGGAATAAGTTTATTCGTATTTTTTTCTACAAAATTCTTTTTCGACCTTTCCCGAACCATAGATGTACGCGATTTGATGATTGTTTTTGCACTCCTCCAATGGATTATCGGACCTATTTTAGCTTATAATTTTGTTGAAGATGACCCTATTTTTTACATGTCGATAGATGAGGAAACTTACATGAAATTTATTTTTCCGGCAACATTATTTCTGGCAATTGGTTTGTATATTCCGATTTTTCCCAAAAGAATAAATGAAAAAAATATTTTAGCCTTAATTCAAAAAATCACTCTTAAATATCCTACTTTAGACTTAATTTTATTCTTTTCCGGTATCGTTATCATCAATTTATGGAATATTGCACCGCAATTTCTAAAATTCTTTGTCTATTTAATCTCCAATGTTCGTTTTGTAGGGCTTTATTTGATTTTTATACACAATCGTCCTTACAAATGGTGGTATTTTGTCCTTTTCATGCTTAGTATGTTGGCTGGTGCAGTCGAATCTGCCCTATTTCATGATATTGTTTTATGGTCTGGATTTTCAATGATGGTGCTTTCATTTATCTTAAATTTTTCCACAACTCAAAAATCGATTATAGTAAGTTCTGTAGTATTTTTGGTCTTGCTTATCCAAATCGGAAAACCAATGATTAGAAGTTTAAATCCAGAAGAACGAGACGTTGAAATTTTTTACTCCGAAGCCACCGAAAAATTATATCAAGAAGAATTTATTTTTTCAGAAGAATTTATCAACTACAATATTTCACGCATGAATCAAGGGTGGATTATCACACGGATTATGGCACATGTACCTATATATGAGCCTTTTGCAGAAGGAGAAACCATTTGGAAAGGCATCAAAGGCAGTTTGCTTCCCCGCTTTTTAGACCCCGAAGAACGCGTTACCGCCGGAAACAGCGTATATTTTTATCGATTTACAGGACTGCAATTAGCAGCAGCTACAAGTATGGATATCAGTGTAATAGGTGAAGGTTATGCAAATTTTGGACTTACGGGAGGAATTGTTTTTATGTTTATTTTGGGCTTGTTTTATAATTTTATATTGCATTATGTATTAAATCTCTCACAAAAATATCCTTTACTTATTTTAATGATTCCCATTTTATTTTTTCACGTAGTAAAAGCCGAAACCGATTTTACCAGTTCTATGAATTTCTTGATAAAAGCCATTATGGTTGTGGTGATAATTTATTTAGGCTTGCGCCAAATTTTAGGTATGAATGTATAATTTTTTATAATAAAATGAACAGAAAAATAAAAAATAGTATAAAAAAAACATTATTTTTAATTTACAAAATAGGCTTAAAATTTGGTTTTGTAATCATTCCAAAGCATTATTATTCAGCTTTTGCCGATTTAGA
>DYNA01000101.1:9149-13431 GCA_020721325.1 Paludibacter propionicigenes | reverse complement strand
ACTTTTTGCAGCATAAAAGCTTCTGAATTAAACGATTACAAATCTAAAATCATTTGCATAGAACCTTATCCTTCACAAACTTTAAAAAACGAAAACCGAGTTCAGGTTATTCAAAAACCCGTTCAATCAGTTGAATATGAGTTTTTTGAACAACTCAATGCCGACGATTTACTTTTTATCGACTCCTCACACACCGTAAAACCCGGTAGCGATGTAAATTTTCTTATTCTTGAAGTTTTGCCTCGTTTAAAAAAAGGCGTTTTCGTACATTTTCACGATATTTATTTTCCTTTTGACTATCAGCGCGATATATTTACAAATTTTCTTCAATGGCAAGAAACTTCTTTGCTCAGAGCCTTTCTCACTCACAATGAAAAAGTCCGTATTCTATTCAGTTTGAGCATGTTGCACTATTCAAAAAAAGACGAATTAAAACAAATTTTCCAAGAATACAACCCTCAAAACGACCAATTCGGATTTAATGCCTACGGACAAAAAGCCTTTGAAAATATTGAAAAACATTTTCCATCTTCCATTTATTTACAAATTATTGAATAATTTTTTTAGAAAAAAACAACACGCAAACAAACATTTTTTATCTAAAAAATCAATTTCAAAAGACAAAATATCACAAAAGCAAGTGCTTTTTTATTCAAAATTTCATTTTATAAAAAAAAATGATAAATTTAACTTTTTTTTATTTTTATAAATAAAATTAAAATTGTAATTTTGTCAGAAATAGAGCGACAATTTGTCAAATAAATTCTAAATAAAAAAAGGAAAAATAAATGGATATTCAACAAATCAAGCAACGCTTCGGAATCATTGGCAATTCCGATTCTTTACATCGGGCTATCGACGTAGCAGTACAAGTTGCACCAACCGATTTGTCGGTGTTAATTACCGGCGAAAGTGGAACAGGCAAAGAAGTTTTTCCTCAAATTATTCATCAATTTTCTTCGCGCAAACACAATAGTTACATTGCCGTAAACTGCGGTGCCATTCCCGAAGGCACTATCGATTCGGAACTTTTCGGACACGAAAAAGGCTCTTTTACCGGCGCACACGAACAGCGAAAAGGCTATTTTGAAGTGGCTGATAACGGAACTATTTTTTTAGACGAAGTAGGAGAATTGCCACTTTCTACTCAAGTGCGTTTGTTGAGAGTTTTGGAAGCGGGCGAATTTATGAAAGTTGGCTCATCGAAAGTGCAAAAAACCAATGTGCGAATAGTTGCTGCCACCAATTTGAACGTTGAAAAAGCCATTGACGAAGGAAAATTTAGACAAGATTTATACTATCGTCTTAATTCTGTGCCTATTAGCATCGAACCTTTGCGCAAGCGAAGAGAAGATGTTTATTTGTTGTTTAGAAAATTTGCCCACGACTTTGCCGAGCGCAATCGAATGCCCGCCATTAAATTGAGCGACGAAGCTCAGATTTTGCTCGAAAGTTATTCGTGGCCCGGAAACATCAGACAATTAAAAAATATTGCCGAACAAATTTCGGTTATCGAACCCGAACGCCTCATCGACAGCGAAAAGTTGAAAAAATATTTGCCCATTTCCAATCAAACCAAATTGCCGGCTCTTTACAAAAACATCGACGAAAAAACATTTAGCTCCGAGAGAGAAATTCTTTACAAAATTCTTTTTGATATGAAAAAAGATATGAACGACCTCAAAAAGCTTGTAAATGAAATCATTGAAAAAAATAAAGACAAAATAAATATACCAGAAGACAATATTTCTACATACAAAAAATTTTACGAACCGCCCATAGAAGAAACCGAACTGGACGAGGACAATTATTACGAATTAAAACAACAAAATTATTCGTCTCAAATTGAAGACACCAGCGAAATACTCGAAGAATCGCTTTCGATTGAAAATAAAGAAATTGAACTCATTAAAAAAGCACTCGAAAAATACAACGGTAAACGCAAATATGCCTCCGAAGAATTAGGCATTTCTGAGCGTACACTTTACCGGAAAATTAAAGAATACAATTTAGAATAAATTTTTCACATTCATAATTTTAATTTTTTTTTATGGAAAATATTTTTGAAAATTCATTTATTAGCATTGGTTTCAGCAGAAACAAAAACTTAGTTATCAACAATTGGAAAGAAGCGACAGATGCTATGACCGATGAAGAATACAAAACATTGGCATTGAAACAAGTAGCCGTTTTAGAAGAAAAAAAACCTTTCAATTGGTTGGTGAATTTAGCCGAATTGAAATTTGCTTTAACACCCCAAACTCAAGAATGGGCTGATGGTTTGTTTCCTCGAATTTTAAATGCAGGTGTTAAAAAAATTGCTTTTATCATTAGTTCTGACGTGTTTGCACAAATTTCGGTTGAACAATTAATGGAAGAAAAAAATGTAAAAACAGCCAACTTTGAAATTCATTACTTTGATAATGAGAAAGATGCGCTAAAATGGTTTTAGTTTTTTTTTGATTTTTTTTAAAATTTAAAAAAGAATAATTTCCAAAAATTTAAAGTTTTTTACTTTTTTATAAAAAAAAATATAAAACAAATAAAATTTTATAAAAAAGAAAAAACTTTAAACGGTTATAATTTGAGCTTTTTTTAATGTAATTGCTTTGTAATTAAAACTTTGCCAAAGTTTAAAACTGGTCTGTTTATTTTGTAAAAAAAATAAAATAAACAAATCCCTCACTTTTTCAAAAAAAAAGAAATAAGGGAGGCTGTGAGTTTTATTTTTATTACTAAACGAATAAGGGTTTGAAAACCAATCTTATTCCCTTATTTTAAAATTCATAAAACATGCGGGAAAAGTAAAATTCATTTTCCCTGCAAAATAAACAGACCAGTTTAAAACTTTTGCAAAATTGCAGTTTAAATAAAATTTTAATTTAAAAAAAAGATTTCTTATTTGCCTTTTTTTATGAAAATAATACGATATTTTATTTATCTAACGATTCTAACTTTTTCGGTATCGTGTTTTACGGTAAAATATTCAACTTCGGGTGCTTCCATTCCACCCGATGCAAAAACTTTTTCGGTAGATTTTTTTACCAACAAAGCACCATTGGCACCGCCCAATTTAGCGTTAAAAATAACCACCGCTTTGAAACAAAAATTTACCGACAATACCCGATTGAACTTGGTAGGACGAAACGGAGATTTGATGTTTGAAGGCGAAATTGTATCTTATGACATGAAACCGGTTAATATTCAGAGCAATGACCAAGCCGGAAATATGCGTTTGACGGTTCAGGTAAAAGTAACTTTTGTAAACATGAAAGCCCACGAATGGGACTTTTCAACGCCTTTTTCGCAATACGTAGATTTGGGCGCAGAGCAACTCGAACCTACCGATTCGCAAATAGAAGAACTAAACAACAAAATAATTGACGAAATTTTTAATAAATCTGTTGCAAATTGGTAATTATTTATTATTTTTGTTCAATTTGAAAATTAAAAAAAACAGTAAAAAACTAACAATATTTCTATGCTATGAACAACAAAGAGCTAATTAATTATATACAAAATCCGATATTTTTAGATGTTGAAAGTTTTGAAAAAATAAAACTTCTGCTCAAAAAATATCCTTATTTTCAAACAGCTTATCTTTTGTTTGCTCAAAATAAAAAAATAAATGGCGAAAATGTGCAAAAAGATTTGTCGCTTTTGTCTTCTTTTGTTGCCGATAGAAATATTTTGCATAAAGTATTGAATCCCACAGATATAGCCGATGAAATCAGTCGTTTTTTTAACAAAGCGAAAATAGAAGAATTTGACCGTCAAAATGCCTTTGAAGAAGCTTTGCGCGTGGAAAAGAAAATAAAAGCGAAAGCCCAAGCCGAAGAAGAGCAAAAATTAGCCGAAGAAAAAGCGAAAGCTCAAGCCGAAGAAGAGCAAAAATTTGCCGAAGAAAAAGCGAAAGCCCAAGCCGAAGAAGAGCAAAAATTAGCCGAAGAAAAAGCGAAAGCTCAAGCCGAAGAAGAGCAAAAATTTGCCGAAGAAAAAGCGAAAGCCCAAGCCGAAGAAGAGCAAAAATTTGCCGAAGAAAAAGCGAAAGCTCAAGCCGAAGAAGAGCAAAAATTTGCCGAAGAAAAAGCGAAAGCCCAAGCCGAAGAAGAGCAAAAATTTGCCGAAGAAAAAGCGAAAGCTCAAGCCGAAGAAGAGCAAAAATTTGCCGAAGAAAAAGCGAAAGCCCAAGCCGAAGAAGAGCAAAAATTAGCCGAAGAAAAAGCAAAAGCCCAAGCCGAAGAAGAGCAAAAATTTGCCGAAGAAAAAGCGAAAGCCCAAG
>DYNA01000101.1:0-9049 GCA_020721325.1 Paludibacter propionicigenes | reverse complement strand
AAAGCCCAAGCCGAAGAAGAGCAAAAATTTGCCGAAGAAAAAGCGAAAGCCCAAGCCGAAGAAGAGCAAAAATTAGCCGAAGAAAAAGCAAAAGCCCAAGCCGAAGAAGAGCAAAAATTTGCCGAAGAAAAAGCGAAAGCCCAAGCCGAAGAAGAGCAAAAATTAGCCGAAGAAAAAGCAAAAGCCCAAGCCGAAGAAGAGCAAAAATTTGCCGATGAAAAGGCGAAAGCTTCTGAAAATGAAGAAGAAAGAAGCATTTTAGAAGACGACAGCAAACATGAAACCACTTTGATTTCAAACGACGATTTCATTGAGTTTACCATTGAGCGCACCGAAGCCGAAGAAGAAGTAAAAGTGGAAAAACTCATGGACAACATTCAAATAACCGAAAAGAAAGAAAAAAAAGAAGAGAAAAAAGTAACCAATGAAAAAACGCTAAAAGAGGAAACTTTAGCCGATAAAATCCTCAGAGAAGTAGCTCAAAGAAAAATAAAAAAAGCCGATGACGGCGAAAATAAAAAAAAAACCAATTTGATAGATAATTTCATAAGTCAATCGGATAATTTGCCGTCAATAAAAGCACAAAACACTGGAAATGAGGACAAAGCAGAGAGAAGTTTTGTGGTAGGCAATGAATTGATAACCGAAAAATTAGCCGATTTGTATGTAAATCAAAAGTTTTACGACAAAGCTTTAGATGCTTATGATAAATTAATTTTGAAATATCCGGAAAAAAATACTTACTTTGCAGCCCAAATAGAAAAAATAAAAATGTTGAAAAACGAATTATAAAAATATAGTTCAAATCAAAAAATTAATTTTAAAATTTTATAAAAAAAATGTTTGTAGTATTTTCAGTATTAATCGTTATTGCAAGTATATTTCTCATTCTTATTGTACTTGTTCAAAATTCTAAAGGAGGCGGTTTAGCCAGCAATTTTTCGAGTTCTAATCAAGTAATGGGCGTAAGACGCACCACCGATTTTCTCGAAAAAGCAACTTGGTATTTAGCTATTGCAGTTGTCGTTTTTTCGTTGGTAGCCAGCTTATCCATTCCAAAACAAGAAGTAGAAGAAGAATCCAAAATTCAGGAAAAAGTTGAAAATGCCGTTGACCCAACGCTTGTTCCGCCTACTTCGCCTATACAAAATGTAAATCAACCGACTACCGAAACTCCAAAAGAAGAGAGTAAATAGTTTGTATTTGCCCTAAAAAATAAATAAAAGCTGTTTAAAAAAAGTTCAATTCTTTAAAATAAATGTTAAAGAATTTATATTCAAAAAAAAAATTGAATAGAAAACTTTTTTTAAACCGCTTTTTTTTATCCTTTTTTTTAATTCTGTAAATTGATAAACAAAATTCTAAAAAAAGTAAAAATTTTAACATTCAAACAAAACAACTACTTCTTTTACAAAGTTTTAAAACTTTAATAAAAATAAATTCATAAGCCAATTTGAATTATTCGGCAATTTTAAACGAGGAACAATCCAACGTTTAGCCAAAATACCAATTTATTTTCTTTTTGAATTTTTTTTTTACTTAAATTTTAAAAAAAAGAAATTTTTAATTAAGCACGATATTTGATTATACTTTAGAAAGTGAAAAACAATTGAATAAACTCTTTTTTACAAATTGAAAAATATGAAAAAAATAATTCTCTACATAGCTCTTCTGATAAATTTTATCAATCTTCAAGCCCAATCGCAAAGCGATTACAATTTGGCTTTTAAATATTACAACGAGCAAGATTATGAAAAAGCGGTTGTTTTGTTTGAAAAAATTTTTAAACAAAACGGCTCAAAATCCTATTTTACCTACTACATGTCTTGTTTGTTGGAACTAAAAGATTTTGAAAACGCCGAAAAAGTAGTAAAAAAACAGCTCAAAAAATATCCAGACGATAATTTTTACACCGTAGAATTAGGTTATGTTTACAAAAAACAAAATTTTTTGGCGCAAGCCGAAGAACAATTTAGCAAAGCAATTAACAATTTAAGCACCGAACAGTACGCTGCCAACGAATTGGCAAATATTTTTATACAAAGACGCGATTACGCGCTTGCCGAAAAAGTTTATTTGAAAGCCCGCGAAAAAGGGGCTTCCTATCCATACTATTACGAATTGGCTTCGGTATATTCTTTTGATAGAAATTTTGAAAAAATGATAAATGAATATACCAATCTTTTAATCGAAGACGAAACGCAAATCGGAAATATTCAAAACCGATTGCAATACTACGTTAGCAACGACATTGACGGAAGTTTTGCCGAAATTTTGCGCAAAACTACTTTAAAAAAATTGCAACAAAAACCCGACGAAACCATTCTAAACGAGTTACTTATATGGCTTTTTATTCAAAAAAATAATTTTTCGGCAGCGTTTACTCAAGAAGTTGCCATCGACAAACGATTCGATTTAGCCGGACAGCGCATTTTAAATTTGGGCGACTTGGCTTTTTCAAACGACGATTTTGAAGCGGCAAATAAATCTTTCAATTACATCGTTAGCCTTCACCCGAAAAGTTTTTTTTATGCTCAGGCAAAAATTAAACTTTTAAAAGTAAAATATCACATTTTAACAAACAACAAACAAACCCTTAAAACAGAATACGAAAATCTGGAAAACGAATATTTAGCCACTTTGAACGATTTGGGGCAAACCGCGCGAACCATTCCGCTTATGATAGAACTCGCTCATATTCAGGCTTTTTATTTAGAAAAAATGCAACAAGGAATTGATTTGCTCGATTATGCCTCCGGTTTGCCCGATGTAAAAACGGACGTTCAAGCCCAATGTTTTTTGGAAATGGCTGATATTTATATGCTTATGGGCGAAGTGTGGGAAGCAACTCTAATCTACGCAAAAGTGGAAAAAGACAACGAGCAAAATCCCATTGGACACGAAGCAAAGTTCAAAAAAGCCCAGTTGGCGTTCTATATTGGCGATTTTCGTTGGGCTGAAGCGCAGCTCGATGCCCTAAAAGCCGCTACCAGCAAATTGATTGCCAACGACGCTTTTCAACTTTCGCAACTTATCAAAGACAATTTGGCAAACGACACCGTTACCGATGCCCTGAAAATTTTTGCCCGCGCCGGACTGCTCGAAGTGCAGGATAAAAACAATTTGGCACTCATTACCCTCGACACGTTGTTAAATCAATACACCGCCAACTCGGTCATTGACGAGGCTTGGCTCAAAAAAGCCGATATTATGCACAAATTGAAAGATTACATACAAGAAGCTCTTTTTTTACAAAAAATTGTCGATGATTTTTCTTTCGACATTTTAGCCGACGATGCTTTGTTTCGTTTAGCGCAACTTAATCAATTTATTTTCAAAGACTTAGAAAAAGCTATGGAATTTTATAAAACCATCATTATCGATTTTCCGGCAAGTATTTACGTTTCGGAATCGCGAAAAATTTACCGCGAATTAAGAGGCGACAACAATATTTAAACCAATTTGGACGTTTGAAAATTTTCTTTAAATTTGT
Source organism: Paludibacter propionicigenes (assembly GCA_020721325.1). Classification (GTDB taxonomy): domain Bacteria; phylum Bacteroidota; class Bacteroidia; order Bacteroidales; family JAIFNL01; genus JAIFNL01. Next base: position 5,556 of record DYNA01000101.1, on the reverse strand, counting down.
ATCTTCGTTTTAAAAATTTGGGCTTGCCCTAATTTAATTTTTCTAATTTTATCAACTTAATTATAAAGGTTTTACAACTTTTTTTTTAAAAAAAACTAATTTTTTTGAATGATAAAAGAAATTGTTTTTCTCAACAGCAATGCTCAAAAATGGAAACGATTTGAGAAACTGCTCAACTCAGCAAAAACGAGCAATCCCAATGAAATTGCCGATTTATTTATCGAAATAACAGACGATTTGGCGTATTCGCGCACATTTTACAAGCGAAGTGCCACAACGGCTTATCTAAACAGCTTGGCACTCAAGGCATATCGACTTATTTACAAAAATAAAAAAGAAAGTTACAAACGCCTGATTACTTTCTGGACAATTGAACTTCCGCTTATTTACAAAGAAAAAAGAGCCAACATCATTTATTCATTGCTTATCTTCCTGATAGCTATTGGAATAGGTGCGATTTCGGCTGCCAACAACATCGATTTTGTGCGCATCATTTTAGGCGACCAATACGTGGACATGACGCTCGAAAACATCAAAAACAACGACCCAATGGCGGTTTACAAAAGTATGCAGCAAACCGATATGTTCTTTTTTATTTCACTCAACAATATTTATGTTTCGTTTTTGGCGTTTATTTATGGCATTTTTCTTTCGGTAGGAACGGCTTACGTTTTGTTTTCCAACGGAATTATGTTGGGAAGTTTTCAATATTTTTTTTACGAACACGGCGTCTTTACCGAATCGGTTTTAACCATCTGGATTCACGGAACACTCGAAATTTGGGCTATTGTGGTAGCCGGCGCGTCGGGTTTGGTCATGGGCAACAGCATTTTATTTCCTAAAACCTATTCGCGTTTGCATTCTTTTACGCAAGCTTCTAAAATGGGAACTAAAATGGTTATTGGTTTGGTGCCAATTTTTATAGTAGCGGCTTTTTTGGAGGGTTTCGTTACCCGACACACCGAGTTTCCCGATGTTTTAAGGCTCTCTATTATTTTACTTTCGGCTGGTTTTATTGTTTGGTATTTTTTTCTGTATCCCGAAAAAGTTTTCCGACAAAAAATTCTCAATAACTGATTTTTTTTTGAAAAAAATTATTCTTTTTGAAAAAAAATATTTTCTCACGCAAAGACGGAAAGACCAAAAGTTGCAAAGATGTAATGAATTGGAAAATAAACAATTTCATTTTCTTTGTAAAATAAATTTTCCTGTTTAAAACTTTGGAAAACTTATCGTTTGAAACAAATAAACGCTTATTTTTTTATGGTTTTGATGATTTGCGAAATGTTTTTTTTAAGAGAATTACCGCCAATATCGAAGAGTGTAGCTTCTTTAAGTTCGCTCAAAATGGTGCCTAAATTGGTTTTTAATTGCAAAAGTCGTTTTTTCTCGTTGTCTATTTCTATAAAACGCTCGCCCAATTCTAAACCTTTTTTTAAACTGTGTTCGAGTTCTTTAATTCGGTTGCTAAGTTTTACGGTATTTTCCATTTGATAACGCCAATCGAAAAAATCGGAATCAAGATACAAACCAATAAAATTTTGATGCAGTTGCGCATGTTTTGAAAATGTATGAATGATGTCTAACCCAAACCAAGCCGCTTCGAGCGGGCGGGCTGCAATAATAGAAATGGTGAGTTGCGATTCTTTAATCTTTTGATGCAAAAGTTCTGTGATACAATCATTTGGCGTTTGTTCTAACTCAATAATATCAATTGCTCCATGCTGACCGAGCATTTCTTTCATCTCTTCGGCTATTTTTTTATTGTGCTGGTGGTAAGCCAAAAATATCTTTTTATTTATCAAAACACTATCCAAATCGGTAATCGATTTATTGGGTTGGCTAAGTTTTTCTATCAAAAATAAAAATTCACTTCTTATCGACTTATTTTCGTGTTCAAAATGGTCTTCCGAGATGCGGTCGAGAGTCTTATTATTGCGGTTTTCTTTATTTCTATCGCTCAAACGCAGCGCAGATTCTAATAAATCTTCTCTGTGTTCTTTTGCATAATCAGTAAAAGCTTTCAATGCTTTTGTGGTTTTCCCGTTTTCAAGAAGTTCGTTAATTTCTTTTCTAATCGGCATGAGAATAAATAAAAATAGGTTAAAAAATAAAGTTAATTAAACCAAAATGATTTTATGTTGTTCATTTAGACCTTCTATCTCAATTGAATTAATTCCGTATTTATAGGCTGTTCCTATGTCTTTACCATTTGCCAAAGCTCGGTAAAATCCGGTCGAAAAAACAATCGCAGCACGGTCGCTAATGGACTCGGTCATGCCAATAACGTTCTGAACATATTTTTTTATGGTTGTAGCTTGTTCTGCCGAATAGCATGCGTTCAGTAAAACCAGTTCTACTTTCGATTCTTTGGCTATCAGTTCAAACAAGCCATCGAGTGCCGATTGGGATAAAATTTTTCTGTTTCCACGCTCGTCTTCAATAATTAATCCCGACAAAATCGGCGGTTTTTCTACCGAACGACTTTCTTCTTTCAGCTCGCCGGTGCCAAATCCATGCCCAGAAAAATGGAAAATATTGGGGCGATATTTTTGAACCGCATTGTGAAGTTTATCCAAAGTTACGTGGGTATCTATAAACAATTCCAGTTTTTTATTTTCGGTGCTGTTTTGTATTCGTTTTTGTATTTCTACAAATTCGGTATCCAATTTTAACTGCGTGGTATCTACCGGATTGGCTGATAAAAATAAAATGCGCAACGAGTGGGTTGCAGTTGTCAAAACCGGTTTTAATTCGTCGAGAAATTCCAATACCGTATAGTCAATTCGAGTTTTGGCTAAAGCTTTTTCTTGCGCGGTCATAAACATTTCTTCCTTTTTAAAATTTGTCCATTGACCATTGACTACTTTCAATCGATTGATTAAAGAATGTTGGGGATTGGAATCGAAAAATGTTTTTAGTTCTTTAAAAACCAAGTCAATACGCGATTGTGCTATGTAATCTTTGTGTTGTTCTATATTCATATTTATTTTTTTTTCTTAAAAAACAAATTTAAAGAAAAATTTTCTAAAATAAAAATTTTATACCAAAAAAAAATCTTCTTTTTTATAATTGCTCTTGTATTTTTATAAAAATCTTTTTTCAAAAAATAACCAAACTTAAATAAACGGTGTTTTTCTTTTTATTAAAAAACTGAAATTCAAGAAAATATAAAATTATTCATTGTTTATTTTCTTCGATTTTGCTGTTTTATGGGTTTAATTTTTTTTCTGAAATTTTTGGGCATAAGTAACTTGCATTTTCAAGGTTTTGTCCAATTTTTCCCATTGCTGCGGTCCAACCGCACTTACGCTAATGGGCGGATACTTGGCTATTCCTTTGGGCGTATGCTGATGGATAATGATAAATTTTTGCAAACCCCACAATTTTTTTTTCACTTCGTATTTTGCTAACAACTTATTATTCAATTCAATAGCACGCGGTTTCATAAAAAAAGGATGGGCATTGTAAAAGCGAAATACCAATTTTTCATTGGCATCTTTAAATGAAAAATAATACGGTTTTGAAAGTGCCAAAAGGACATAGAGAAATGTAAATAGTATTCCAAACGATAAGGGAATAAGATTTGTTTTCCAACCATTTATAAAACTCCATAGCAAAAGCGAAAGGCTCAAAAAGCCAAATATCCAAAAAAATAATGTGGCTTTTGTACTGGTTAAACGATTGTCTATAATCATAAATTTTTATTTGACTGTTAATACCTGAAAATTATTTTTATTCTGCGTTCAAATTCGTTAAGCATTTCATTTGTAAAATCCAAATGCGTTGTAAGTCGAACGGTTTGTTTGCCAAATGAAACGCCTAAAATATCCAATTCTTTTATTTTATGCAAAAATTCGGCACTTGTTAAACCTTCTTTGAGATTGAAAATGACAATGTTGGTGTGAACGGGCAAAACGTTTTTTACTTGAGGCAAAGCACCAACTATGTCGCCGATTATTTGAGCGTGCAAATGGTCTTCGGAAAGCCTTGCAATATGATTATCAAGAGCATAAATGCCGGCGGCGGCTAAATATCCGGCTTGGCGCATGGCACCACCAAATATTTTTCTAAAACGGCGTGCTTCGGTAATAAAATCGTTGTTTCCAATAACTAAAGAACCCACCGGCGCGCCCAATCCTTTCGACAAACATACCGAAAGCGAATCGAATGGTTTTGCAAAGTCGCTGGGAGTTTGTCCGGTTTCGCAAAGGGCATTGAATATGCGTGCGCCGTCCACATGCAATTTGAGCGAATGCTGAAGGCAAACTTGTTTGATTTTTTCAATTTCTGAAAAATCATAATAAGCACCGCCGCCTTTGTTGGTGGTATTTTCTATGGCTACTAATTTCGACTTGGCATAATGAAATTCACAAGGATTGATGTTGTTTTCGATTTGCTCGGAAGTTATACGCCCGCGGTCGCCATGCAATAAACGAACGGAAGCACCTGAATTTACGGCTATTCCGCCTCCTTCAAAATTATAAATGTGAGCCGTTTGGTCACAAATTACTTCGTCGCCGGCGTGAGTGTGAACTTTTATAGCCAATTGATTAGCCATTGTGCCGGAAGGTGTAAAAAGCGCGGCATCTTTGCCAAATAATTTTGCCACTTTTACTTCTAATGCGTTCACCGTTGGGTCTTCTCCAAAAACATCATCGCCTACCTCTGCCCGATACATAGCTTCGAGCATAGCGGCTGTAGGACGTGTTATTGTATCGCTTCGTAAATCTATTATCATTTTTTATTCTAAAAAATTTGAATATTGCCTGCTTTTTTCAAACAGTTTTTTTCTATTTTGCTTATTTTGCAAACATATAAAAAAAATTTTAATTACAATTGTAATTTTTTTTTATGAAAATAAAAATACAAATAAATTTTGGAATCGTTTCATAAAGTGTTTGTTTTTTCAACTTTTTTTATAAAAAACCGTATTTGTAAAATGAATTTAATTCAATTGTTTAATAAATTGGACTTTGGACAAAATCATTCCGTAGGAATGAAACAACGATAGAAAACAATGAATAGCAACAATATAGCACACCGAAGGTGTGCAACATTTTCATTGTGTAATTTACATTCTATCAATATTTTGCACCGAAGGTGCAAATTTGTTCAAAGTCTAATAATAAACTTCCTTTGTTCAAAAATTACAATACGGTTTTATATTTTTAGGGTTAATTTTTTTACAAAAATACAAAATAAAAATAAAAAAGCACTCTAAATTTACAGTTTTTCAATTTCTTCTACCGAAAGTCCCGTAATTTCAGAAATTTGAACAATTGAAATGCCAACAGCTTTCAATTCTTTTGCTGTTTTATTTTGAAATTCCTGTTTTTCTCTGATTGCTTCGGCTTCGCGTTTTTGGGCTTCGGCTTTTTCTTTCATTGCTTCGGCTTCACGTTTTTGGGCTTCCGATTCACGCTTTTGAGCTTCGGCTTTTTCCCTCTGAGCTTCAGCTTTTTCTTTCATTGCTTCGGCTTTTTCTCGCTGAGCTTTTTCTTTTTCTTTTTTAACATGTTCCAATTCGTCTTCCATTTTGTCAAATTCGCGGTC
>DYNA01000100.1:6127-15157 GCA_020721325.1 Paludibacter propionicigenes | reverse complement strand
AGAGCGCATCGAAAGCCACAGTTTTCAATACCAAAATTGCGAACAATACGCATTGATTGCATCTGAAAATGGTTGGTTTCCATGTTATAATTGTGGAACTTCCGACAGTATTTTTTTATATGCCGGTGAAGTTTGGAAATACGGAAAAACTTGTTTCGGAGAAATAAAGCGTTATCCAAACGGCTTACCTTATCCAAATTTGCGCTACATATTACAATTTTCTGGTACTGAAAAAGAATGCTTAATTGCAGAAAAGGAAAAAATTTACAACTATCCGAATTTGCCGGAATGTTTAAAAAGAAATATCGTTTTAATTCGTCCAGCCGGAAACAAAATTGATAGATAAATGAGAAATTTTGAAATTACAATTGCTACAAATGAATTTGCAAATAACAAGTTAGATATTGTTCTGAATTTGCGAAATAAGTTAAATAATTCTATTAAACTTTCGGATTTTACTTCTAACATTGAAACATTATTTATAATTTTTCAATGCTTTCCAAAAGACACAAAATCGCGCAAAGTAGAAGAATTTAAAACCATGCGCCGCAAAACCAAAACCTTAGAACTTTATTTGGTTCTGGATTACGAGCGCATCATGCAAAGCTCCGACCCCGAAAACCTCTTGCACATCAAAGAGGTTTTCCTCAAAGGCTGCGAAACTTTTTTAAAACCTTTGAAAGGCTTTGATTGGCAAGGGTTTGAGGGGAAAGTGAAAGAGGTTTTGTGAAAATTTTAAAAAAAGACGCTCTAAAACGCGTCTTTTTTATTTTTTATGAAATATATGCTTTTATTACTGCCGTATTTAAAAATTTTACCTAATTTTGTATGATAAACGAACTAATCTAATTTTATGATTAATAGTTTTGAAAATCAAATTTTTATAAAATAATAATGCTATGCCCGATTATAATATTTTTAACTTATCGCCACTTGAATTTGAAAATTTAGCGAGGGATATTGTTCAGAAACGTGAAAATATAAAATTTGAGAGTTTTGCCGATGGCAAAGACGGTGGAATTGATTTTAGATATTCTACTTCTGAGAATAAGAATGAAATTATAATTCAGGCTAAGCGGTACAAAGATTTTAGTTCTTTAAAGTATAAGTTAAAGGATGAGGTCAATAAAGTTGAAAAATTAAATCCTAACAGATATATTTTAGCTATAAGTTGTGATATAACACCTGACAACAAAGATGAAATCTGTAAACTTTTTTCGCCGTATATAAAAAAAACAGCAGATATTATTGGACAAAAAGATTTGAACAATTATTTAACAAGATATCTTGATATTGAGAAAAATCATTTTAAACTCTGGTTTCCAAGTATCAACATTCTTGAACATTTAATATACAAAGACATTGATAATCGTTCGAGATTAGAATTTGAAGAAATTCAAGAAAAAATATCTGTTTTTGTACAAACTGAGGCTTACAAAGAATGTTTAAGTAAAATTGAAAAGTCAAATTCCATTATTATAGCTGGGATAGCTGGAATTGGTAAGACTTTTTTAGCGCGTATGATTTGCTATTATTACTTGAAAAATGACTACGAATTTATATGTTTACATAAAATTAATGACGGTTTTCAAAAGCTTGATGAAAATAAAAAACAAATCTTTTATTTTGATGACTTTTTGGGCAGTAATATTTCAGAAAGTTCTATAACTAATTCTAATGATTTAAAACGTTTCATAAACAAGATTAAAAGAACAGAAGGCAAGTTATTTGTAATGACCTCGCGTGATTACATTCAAAACGAAGCAACATCTAAAAATTCAGAGTTATCTGAGGCTATTAAAGAATTAATATATCCATTAAATGATTTTAGTTGGACAGAAAAGTGCAATATTCTATATAATCATTTGTATTTTTCAAATAAAAATATCACACAATTGAATACTTTTATTGATAAAAAATTATATAGAAAGATTTTATGTCATACTAATTTCAATCCCAGAATAATAGAATATATTGCTGGTGAAAAATTTAAAGAATTAGATAATTTAGAAAAATTAAATGAAATTTTAGACAATCCTCAAAAAGTTTGGGAAAACAGCTTTAATGATATATCTGAATTTTCAAAACAAATTCTATATGCTTTATTGATAACTACGCAAAAAAATAATCAACCTGATTTAGATTATGATTTATTGAAAAAAGCACTAAAAAACTATTCTTTATATAAAAAAATAAAAAAAGATACGGCAAATATTGATAGAACCATAGAAGACCATTTAGATAAGATTGATAATTTTTTTATCAAAATAATAAAGCCCCAAAACCAACTAAAAATTAAGTTTATTAATCCAAGTATTTTCGATTATCTTGCTAATATATTAATGAAATCGCCTGATATAATTGATGAGATGATTGATAATTCTATTTATTTTGAACAACTTACCAATTTATTTTCTATTATAAATTTCTATCCAAATATAAGAAATTTACCCATAGATAGTTATAATAAAAAAATAGGTGAAAGCTTAGTTACAAAAATACAAGAATTAGATGTATTAGGAAATTACAAGAATTTGTATTTTAAATTAAAAGAAATAAATAGAATTTTTGAAAAGATAAAAACCATTAGCAGGGAAAATTTAGAGAAAATCTTTACCCTTTTTTATGAAAATAGAGTATTAGAATGCAGTTATGACGATACTGAAACAGTTGATTTTTATTTGGAAACCTTAAAATGGGCTTATTCAAATTTTCGGATAATTAAGAAAAAAGCGATAATAGAACACCCCATTGAGGATAATCTTATAATTAAAAACTTAGCAAATGGTGATGTTATTATCTGGCTTGATGATTTTAAAGACAAACCTTATAGAAAATACAAAATAATTAATAACGAAGCGCAAGAAATTATATATAATGTAATCCAAAGTGTCCCTGCGGATGCTATTGTTGAATATAACGATACGTTATCTGTGATTTTTCCGGAAGAAAAAGTTTACAATGAAGTTCGTGACTTTATCTATAATACGATTGAGTTTTTAACAACCAGTGGAAACGATTACTATGAAAAAAAAGCCAATTTGGAACTAATTGACGAACTAAAAAGAACATTCGAACCGGAGTTATCCGAAGATACTTTTACGGAAATTGAAAATTTAAGAGAAGAAATAGAACAAGAAGAAAATGAATATGAAGATAATGAAAACGAAGAAAAAGAAGATGAAACAAATAAATATTTAAAAGAACCAGAAAAACAAAACATAAACGAAAAAGATATTAATAACTTAAAATGCGACTTTTTTGGAAAATTAGAATTGAATAAATATTTTGATAGTATATTTTTCGATTTTATCGAAAAATACAAACTTAAATAAATCCGAAATTACGACAAAAAAATATACAAAATGAAACAACACATTGATAGTTATTTGGAAACGGCAAACAGTTTACGTTTTAAGATATGGGCAATTGTAGGTAAAAATGCAGAAAAAAAAGCCAATATTATTCACTATTTGCAAGAAAAAAATTGGACGTTGATAGATGCCAATGAAGAATTAAAACACTTGGCTGCGAACGAACCAAACCAAGAAATTCCGCACAATATAGGTACAAAAGTAAAAGAATGGTTTTTGTCGAAACCAAACAACATCATTTTGTTGAATATGGACTTTTTATATCTTGGTGCATTTCGCAAGATTTCGCCTATCGGAGCTTTAAAGTACAGCTCGCGGAGCAAAAATTGCATTCTTTTTCTGGAAGATGAAAAATTGATTGGCAATCGAATTTCGTTTGGTACAATTGGTTCTGAGGAATATTACGACCAAGATGTATCGGATATTTTGGCATCGAAAATAGACGACATCAAAGAAGATTATACACCTATCATAAAAAAACGAAAAATTATTACCGACACGAACGAACTTTCAAAAGATGCTATCGGTCAATTGTTTAACTACACACCCATAAAAGATGTAGTGGATATTGACTCCGACATGAAACACTTGGAAATAAAAAAAGAATTGATTTCAAGTTTTATCATTTCCAATTCATTGGAAAATCAGATTTTAGATTTTTACGAAAACATCAGCAACCCCAAACACAAAGCGGTTAAAATAGTCGGAAACTATGGAAGTGGCAAATCGCACTTAATTGCTTTTTTATTAACATCTATTATTGAAAAAGATTTTAGACAACTGATAAAAAATGATAAAGTAAAAGAAGCAGCACTAAAAGTAAATAGGCATTTTTGGGTAGTTCAATTTGAATTGATGTCGGGCGAAGGCAATTTATCGAGTTGGTTTTACAACGAAATACATAAACAACTCAAAGAAAAATATGCCATTGAAATTCCACTTTTTAATTCAGACAATTACAATCACAAAGACAACATCAATCTCGTTATTTCGCAATTAAAAGCCATTGACCCATTGGGCGGGTTGGTAGTGGTTATTGATGAGGTTTCCGATTTTTTGGCACAAAAAGAATTGCATTTGCTCAATCGCGATTTACAATTTTTGCGTGTGGTAGCCCAAGTTTGTCAAGATACCGATTTACTTTTGGTAACTTCTATGCAGGAAGATGTTTACACCAGTTCTAAATTTAAAAACATAGCAGACCAAGAAACTCGAATAAGTGAGCGTTTTCAAAACATTCAAATACACAAAGAAAACATAAAAAAGGTCATTTCGGAGCGAATTGTTCCCAAAACTGCACAACAAGTTGCCGAATTGAGTGTAAAATTGAAAAAATATTCGGAAAAAATGAATAATGTAAGCAATCATTTCGACGAATACCTGAATTTATTTCCATTTACACCTTTTTTGCTCAGTTTGTTCGACGAATTGCCTTATTTTGAAAAAAGAGGAGTTATTCAATTTGCCCAAACCGAATTGAAATATGTTTTAAACGAACCATTTCCTTACTTTTTTACTTTCGATAAAATTTACGATTTGCTCACAACCAATCCCAATCATGCCAATTTGGAAGAAATATATCAAAGCATTAACGTAGTAAATATTATTGAAAGCAAAATAAATACCTCAATTGACGAGCATTTGCGCAACGATGCCTTGAAAATTGTAAAAGGACTTGTTCTTTTTTCGCTTTGGACAAAAGGAAACAATGGGGCAACTATGAAGCAATTAGCTGAAAATCTGCTTATTTTGCCCAACAATTCGGCTTTGGAAACTTATCAATATGCTGGCATTATAATTAAAAAAATTAGAATTGCAACCGATAATTTTTACATAAAAGTAGAAAAAAACAAGGAAACCAACGACGATTACGTGAAATTTGACCCAATGCTCAATATGGCAAACCCCGATGAGAAAATTGAAAGTGAAATTATCACCATTACAACTGACCAAGTAGAAACCGAAATATTTAATTTAATCAAGGAAACTTTGGGTTTGGAATTTCACAACCAAACACCCAATTTGTTTGACGACGAATGTAGCTGGTTAAGTGTTAAATCGTTTAGAAAAGGATACGTAGTTTTTATTAAACAAGGAACTGATTTTGAAACCTTAAACGATAGAGATTATGTTATTGCATTTGTTTCGCCTTTTGTAAAAGAAAAAATTCCGGTAATTTCAAAAAACCAGTTAAATATTAGAATTGTAATAAAAGAAGAAAACACTGAAATAATAAAGCAACTTGCAGCCATAAATCAATTGATAAACAAAAGAATTTTGACTTCTGTCATGTCAAAAAAACGAGAAGAATTGATAAACGGCAACAGAGAAAAAAACTCAAATGGCTTAAAATATTATTTTGCACGCTGGATAAGAACCATTTCCGAATGTGATTACAACGGAAAGAAAATCTTTATACAAAACCTCATAAGCAAAGAAACCGATGTGCTTACCGATATTTTTAGCGACTTGAAAATAAAACTTTTCGACAAGGAATTTACCGAATTATTTTCCGAACACCCTAAATATTCGATGCAATTAACCTCTACAAATATCAACAATTCGCTCACGCCCATTGCACAAGATGTGGCAGAAGGCGATTTTACAAAATTGAGCTATCAAAAACGAGAATTTTTAAAAACCTTGCAATTGCTCAATGAAAATAATTTTCCGAGCATAAATAGTTCAAAAATAGCCGTTAATATTCTGAATATCATCAACAACAATAAAGAGCGAATTACCGATATTCAAAAAGAAATAATTGAACCATTCGCTAAACCGCCTTATGGTTTAGAACCCGAAGTTATTCATCTCGTTTTGGTGCTATTGGCTACGGAAGGTAAAATTTCGTTCAAAATGAAAGGCGAAACCATTGATTTGTCGAATATTAAACAAAAATTTAAAAGCCTTGCCCAGTTTGAAATTATCAAATACGCGGTTAGAAAAGAAGATTTTTCGTTCGATTTTGCTGCGCGGCTCATTCATGCACTTGGTTTGAATGGTGCTATGATTAAGCAAGAAAATACACGAGCAGAGGTGTTTAAGCAGTACAAAGAACGAATAAAATTGATTTTAGACGAATTTGCAACGGTAAATCAATTAATTGAAAAATTGAAAATAAAACCTAAATTGTTTTTGGATATTTTACACATAGAACAACTATTTAACAACTGTAAATTAATCAATTGGAACAGTTTATTTATTGATTATTACAACCATTTTGCGAGCATTAATTCCCTTGATGATAAAATACCCGAAATAAAACAATCTTCGGAAACTATTTTTCAATTAGGTTCTGCTTTAAGGCTTTACGACAATGAAATTCACAATGGTTTTGATTACATGGAAAAAGCATTGGATATAATTGAAAATAATCAACCCTTTGTATCCGATGAACATTTACAAACTAACTTATCTGAAATTTACAATTCGGCATTAAGCATTGTAAAAGAAACAGATAAATTTATGGATATAGCATACAACAGAACGCTAAGCGGCAAATTAAAAGAATTTAAAAACAAATACATCAACGAGTTTTATTATACAGCTCATGAAAATACGGTTGGACAAAAAGTAAATTGGCATCAATTCGCCAATTTAGAAAACAATCCTTTATATAAAAAAATTGCTCAAATTTCAAAAATTGATTATATTGGAATAGCAGAACTTAACAATAAATTAAAAAAATGGGATAGTATTTTAAAACACGAATGCGATTTTATCGATTTGGACAAAATGCAACAAGTGCCATTTTGTACCGCTTGTAGCTTTATGAACAAAGAACTCGATTATTCTGCAATTCAAAAAGAAATAGATAATTTTGATGTATCTTTGCAAACAATTTACACTAAATTTGTGTCAAATGCCATTGGTAATATTACGCAAAACAGCAATAAACTCGATTTAATTAATATTCCAGCCGAGCATAAAACCAAGATAAAACAAATAGTTGCGAATAAAGAATTGCCCGAAATTTTAGACAATTTTTTCATTATTTCTATCAACGAATTGTTTAAAAAAGTTCAAATCAAAGAATTTTCGCGAAAAGATATTGAAAAAATACTTTTTCCCGAAGATAAACTTTTTACTTGGGAAGAATTGCAAAAAAATTGGTATGCTTTGGAAGAAAAAATAAAAGGAAACGACAATGAAAACGAATTGAGAATAAAAATAATTGATTAGTTAAAAGTTTATTTATGAAGAAGTTTACAAAACATAGTATTCAATGGTTTTACAATTTACTTGAAAAAGGTGAATGTGATATTCTGGATTTTAAAGAACAATTAAATGATAAAAATTGTTTTGGCAAATCATATAAGAATTTTGCACCTAAATACGATGAATTAGCTCGTGATGTAGTTGCTTTTGCAAACAAAAAAGGTGGTTTTATTTTTATTGGAATTGCAGACGAAACAAAAGAAATTAATCAAGAATTTAAAATTGATGATTCTAAACTTTTTGAACTTATCAGACAAATTCAAGACCGTACAAACCCTACAATTACTTTAACTTACCATAAAACCAAAGTAAATAATACAGATATTATAGTACTCGAAATTCCTTTTTCAATGCAATTGCATCGCACTTCGCGAGGTGAATATTTAATCCGTAGTAATGACGGCAACCGACCTGTTGAGCCACACGAATTATCAACTATTCAGGCAGAAAAAGGTCTGATTGTGTACGACCAAAAAACTTGGAACTTAAATTATAAATCTACCGAAAAAGATAATAACGGCAACGATATTCCGGGTTGGCAAGATATTAACAAAACCAGAGATTTATATAATCGCATAAAACTATCGAAACCACAAAGTCCATATTTGAAAAATACTTCTTTCGAGTTTTCAGAAACTTTGGGACTTATGAAAGAAGAAAATCAAAAATATTTGCCTACCACAACAGGTGTGCTTTTTATTGGTAACAACAAGGCAACAAAAGAATTACCTTATAATCAAATAAAATATATAAGGTATTACGAAGACGGAACTTACAAACCTTTTGAATATTCGGGAAACATAATTCTTATGGCTGACGAATGTTTTAATCAGTTAAAATCAGAAATTAAAGAAAAAGAATTTCATTTTGGTTTGTTTAGAGAATATATCGAAGATTATCCCGAAATTGTTTTACGTGAGCTGCTTATAAATGCTATTGCACACCGCGATTACAGCCGCCAGCAAATTATTGAAATACGGAAATACCCAAACTACATTGAATTTGAAAGTCCGGGCGGATTTCCTGATGGAATTAACGAAACCAATTATTTGCGAAAAACTAATCCGCGAAACCCAAGTATTATGGACATTTTACGCGAAATTGGTTATGCCGAAAAAGCAGGTAGCGGTTTCGATAAAGTGTTTACTGCCTTACTTTCAAAAGGAAAACAACTGCCAGAACCACAACAAACCGAACATTCTGTTATTTTTAGAGTTTATGCCGATGTTTTTGCCGAAAAACTTGCCGAATTAACTTTGCATTACAAACAAATTACGGGTAAAGACATTGATTTAGAAAAACTTCTGATTTTAAAATCTATTTATACCGAACAAAAACTAACTTTTACACAATTAGAAAATTCGCCTTTTGTGAATAAATATCAGTTGCGTAAAATTTTAAACGAACTACAAGAATTAGAATTAATTGAAACAACCGG
>DYNA01000100.1:0-6027 GCA_020721325.1 Paludibacter propionicigenes | reverse complement strand
AGTTGCGTAAAATTTTAAACGAACTACAAGAATTAGAATTAATTGAAACAACCGGTAGAACATCAGGGCTAAAATATATAATCAATAAAACGAAATTAGAAAATATTGAGGACGAAAAATTATATTTGAAACAAAAAAAACAAAGTTCATTTAAACAGAAACAAATAATTTTAAAGTATTTAGATGAATTTCAGGAAATTGATAATAAAACAGCTCGTGATATTTTAAATTTGCCTGATACCGAAATTTACTATATTTCAAGAATTTTTAAAGAAATGAGAGAAAATAATGAAATTGAAATTTCGAAAAATGATAAGGGAATTACTTTTTATAAAAGAAAAAATTAATTTTTGCAAACGGTCAAATTGCTGTATTTAAAATACTTATAAATTAAACCGTTTGCAGAACCGTTTGCAAAAAAAAAGAAACAACAAACTTTCTGCAAACGCTTATTTATTGACATTAAAATTATTTTTTCTTTGCAGTTTTTCTTTGCAGAAATTTAAACTTGTTTTCACGTTTGCAAAAAAAAACATTTAATAATGAGAATATTACTTATAAAACCGTTTGCAAGTTCGTTTGCAGAAATTCAAACTTGTTTTTATGTTTGCAAACGAAAACTTTTTGATTTACAATACATTAAAAACAAAACCGTTTGCAAAACCGTTTGCAAAAAAAAAGAAACAACAAACTTTCTGCAAACGCTTATTTATTGACATTAAAATTATTTTTTCTTTGCAGTTTTTCTTTGCAGAAATTTAAACTTGTTTTCACGTTTGCAAAAAAAAACATTTAATAATGAGAATATTACTTATAAAACCGTTTGCAAGTTCGTTTGCAGAAATTCAAACTTGTTTTTATGTTTGCAAACGAAAACTTTTTGATTTACAATACATTAAAAACAAAACCGTTTGCAGAACCGTTTGCAGAAATTCAAACTTAAAATTGAGTTTAAAAATAAAAAAATATGAAAATAGAAAATTTCGATTATAAAGCAGATTTGCTAAGCAAACTGCCAGAACTGAAACAAATAGAAGGTTTCCCCATTGGTAAAGACGAAGATATTATCGAACTTTCCGACCCACCTTATTATACAGCTTGCCCAAATCCGTACATCAATGAGTTTATCGAAAAATATGGAAAATCCTACAACGAAGAAACCGACGATTACCATTGTGAGCCGTTTGTGGGTGATGTTTCGGAAGGAAAAAACGACCCAATTTACAACGCACACAGCTACCATACAAAAGTACCACACAAAGCAATTATGAAATATATTAAGCATTACACCAAAGAAGGTGATATTGTGCTTGACGGTTTTTGTGGTACTGGAATGACGGGTGTTGCAGCTCAATTACTTAATAGAAAAATTATTTTAACAGAGTTGTCCCCAATTGCTTCATTTATTTCATATAATTATAATAATGTAATCAATTTAACTGAATTTAAAAATGCTGCAAATCAGTTATTAAAGGATATTGATAAAGAATGTTCATGGATTTATGAAACAAACCATATTATTAATGGTAAGATAGCTCAAACAAAAGGTAAAATAATACATGTTATTTGGAGTGATGTATTTAGTTGTCAGTTTTGCAACAATGAATATACATTCTGGAATGAAGCTGTTGATTTACATAACGATAGTGTAAAGAGCGAGTATAATTGTCCAGCGTGCAATGCGTTAATAGACAAAAACCAATCAAACAGAGTATATATTAAAAAGTATGATAACGTACTTAAAGAAGAAATCTCATTTTCAAAGCAGGTTCCTGTTTATATTAACTATTCTTACAATAAAAAAAGATTTTTTAAAATACCCGATGAATTTGATTATCAACTTTTAAATAAAATTGATGATTATAGCATTCCATATTGGTATCCAATTGATAGAATGCCTATTGGTGATGAAGCAAGACGTAATGATAGTATCGGAATTACTCATTTACATCAATATTATACAAGAAGAAATCTGTTAATTCTTAGTACATTATACAATAAAATTACACATCCTTTATTGAAATTTGCCTTTTTTAATACATCTTGGCATGGTACTTTAATGCGTAGATATAATGCGCGTGGTGGGCATCGTCCTTTAACAGGAACTTTATATATTCCTCAATTACCATCAGAAGGAAATATGCTGGAAGTGTATTCAAACAAAATTAAAATGTTAATTAAATTTATTGAATGTCGCTCATTAAAATCAAAGAATTTTATTATTTCAACACAATCAACAACGAACTTCGATAATATTAAATCTAATTCGATTGATTATATATTTACTGACCCACCTTTTGGAGATAATTTAATGTATTCTGATTTAAATTTTATTTGGGAAGGTTGGCTTAAAATAATAACAAATAATAAATCAGAAGCCATAATTGTGAAATCTCTAAATAAATCAATTACTGATTATGCTTATTTAATGTTAAAAGCATTTCAGTCATATTATAAAGTTTTAAAACCCAATCGTTGGATTACAGTAGAATTTCATAATTCTAAATCATCGGTTTGGAATGCTATTCAAGATGCTATGACAAAAGCAGGGTTCATTATAAGTCAAGTAACTGTTTTAGATAAACAACAGGGTAGCTTTAAACAATATACATCTGCTGGCACTGTTAAAAACGATTTAGTAATTTCAGCTTACAAACCTACAAAAAGTTTTGAAGAGCGCATAATTAAAAATGCCGGAAAAGATTTTGAAATAGAATTTGTAAAAGATTTTTTGAATAATTTACCCAAACGCCCTATTATAGAACGCACCGAACAAATGCTTTACAGCAAAATGCTTGCTTACTATGTGCAACGCGGTTACGAAGTGCAATACAATTCCACTACATTTTATTCTATGCTTCGCAATCATTTTGTAGAAGAAGACGGCTTATGGTTTAACGACAATCAAATAGCCGATTACCGTACTTTCAAGCAACAAATGAAATTAGAAGGCAAACAAGACGGTTCGCAAGGTATGCTCACACTTTTTGTAACCGACGAAAAATCGGCAATTATTTGGCTCAACAACTTTTTATCCGAACCCAAATCTTTTTCCGATATACACTCGGCATTTACAAAATTGCTCAACAAACAAGACGATTTAATGCCCGATTTGAAAGATATTTTGAGCGAAAATTACTATTTTGAAAACGACAAATACCGCAAACCCATAACCGACGAAGAATATTTAGCTTTGGGCGAAAAACGCCAGCGCAATCTGTTAAAACAATTTGAAACGCTACTGATTGAAGCCCAATCGAGTAAAAAGAAAATAAAAAGCGTTCGCAAAGAAGCCCTTGTTTTTGGTATCGAAACCTATCACAAAAGCCGTCGTTTTGGCGAAATATTGGCATTAAGCAAAAAATTGGACAGCAAACTGATAGAAAACAATCCCGAAATAAGCATGTTTATAGAAACCGCCGAGTTTGAAGTGGAAGGTTTTGGGGAATAAAATAAAACGAAATGCAATGAGTTGGCAAAATAAAATCATATTAAAACTAAATTTAGAAGACCCATCGAGGCGAATAGTAATTGACAGCAGTGGTTTGTTGCGTTGCGAAGTGTTTACTAATCATTTGAAAAACAACGGATTTGAATACGAAATAGCTCTAAATTTCAATTCGCTTTTTTCGGCAAGCAACAGCAAAGCAAAACTTATTTTTACGGCAAACGTTGAAATTCCATCGTTCGTAAAAAAAAATTATGCCGTAAATTCGTTCGATTTATCAGACCTTCCATACAATATTGATTTTGAAGTTTTGAAAAATAGAAATTTGTCCGAAATTATCGTTTTATTGAATTACGTTTCGCAAATCAACGAGCATCTGTCTGTAAATCAAAAAAACATACAAACGGTTTTGCAACAAGCAATAAACCATTCCACAAAAAACCGAATTACAGAAATTCAAACTCAAATAGATGAAATTCTCTCTTTACCAGCTCATTACAATCGACTTCTCGAAATGGGCATTCTTTGGGGCGAATGGGTTTATTTATGTTTCAAAATGGGAATA
The DNA here is from genome assembly GCA_020721325.1 of Paludibacter propionicigenes. GTDB lineage: Bacteria > Bacteroidota > Bacteroidia > Bacteroidales > JAIFNL01 > JAIFNL01. The sequence goes on along the minus strand of DYNA01000100.1, from coordinate 2,014 downwards.
AGTCCCGATTTGGAAATTCAAAACAAGATAGATAATTATTCAGAAAACTATATTTTGTCGGGGAAATTAAAAGAAATTTTTTACGAGCAAGCCGAAAAATTAAAAAGCGTAGATAAAATAATCGGTTATCTGAAACCTCGAATTAAAAACAAAACCGCTTTAATTTGCTTCGATTGCATGGGCGTTGCCGAATGGTTTTTGTTGAAAGATTTTTTACAATCGGTCGAATTTCAATTTCACGAAAACTATTTATTTTCGCTCATTCCGTCAATCACGTTATTTTCGCGCAATGCCATTTTTTCAGGCAACTACGAGCGTGTTTGGCTTTTGAACGACAACCATACGGAAGAAAAATCGCTTTCAGAGAATTTTCCCAATTCGGAAGTAAAAATGTTTCGCGAAAAGCATACAATAAACAGCGAAAATCTGTTGGGATTGGATTTTGTTTCAATTATTTACAACTTTTTCGACGATTTAGCACATTCAACACATTTTCCGGCACGAACCGAAAAAAACAAAGATTTGTATTTTAAAGCAATTTCCGAATATTTGCACAAATCAAAAATAAAGGAAACCTTAGTTTTGTTAAAAAACGAAGGCTACACGCTTTATTTTTGTTCCGACCACGGTTCTGTCATTTCCGAAGGCATAGGAAAAGCCGAAGGCAAATATTTGATAGATAAAGCATCGAAAAGAGCAAGTTATGCCAACAAAAGCCTTTTAACAAGTGCTTTGAACTACAAACAATACGAAATTCCTTTTGTAAAAGACAAAATTGTGCTTCTTGCCGAAGGTAGAACCATGTTCGATACCAAAGGAAATGTAGCCATAACGCATGGTGGCATTAGTTTGGAAGAAATTATCGTTCCATTTATAGAAATAAAACCATGACAGGATACGACAGACCACTAAAACCGGAATGGATTTACAAAACGCTGCAACAAATAAAAGTAGGCGAAAAACCGGAAAACTTTTATCCGCTTTACGACAACATAGCCGTAGAATTGGTAGGCAAAGACGGCAGGCGAAAAACCCGAACCGTACTTTTTCGCACGTTTATCTATTCTTTTCAGCAAAATACGCAACTGATTGAAAATAACCTTTTAATAGAACTTTGCCAAAAGAATGATTTTGAATACGCAAAACCCATTTTATTGGCAAAACTAATAATGGATTATGACATTTTGAATTATTTAATCAAATTCATTCACCAGATTTTTTCACCTACCCAAGAAATAAAATCGAGCTTATTAACCACCAAAATAGTAGAACATTTTGGCGATTTGGAAATAGTAAAACGCTCAGTAAGAGCTTTTTTAAAAACCCTTTGCGATTTTAAAATGCTCACACAACTCAATGCAACTACTTACCGACAGTTGCCAACGCGCGAATTACTTCCCGAACAAGTAAAAGAAATTTTAATACTCTACGCCATTTCAAAGCAAACCAAGCAAATAGATTTGCTAAATTTAGAAAAACAACTTTTCATTTTCTACACTCTACCCGACTTCACCTCAATAGCCCGTCAATTTCACCTCACCCATTGGGAATACATCAAAGGGCAAAACCGAGAACTGCTGATTTTGAAATGAAGCTGGGGAATGTGGGAAAAATTATAAATTTCGATAAATTTTCGAGTATGAAAAAAGCATTTGATATTAAAAAATTAATAAAATTTTTAGAAGACAAAAATTATACGGAAATTGATTTTCCGAACGATATTTTAGACAACCTATATCGGTTTTGTTCTAAAAAATCGAACATATTATTAATTTTAGATAAATTAAATTTGAAAGAATATGAAAATTCTTTTGAAACGGAAATTGTTGAATTTATAAAAGCATCATTTGCTCATGTGGAAAATAGGAAAGAATTTATTGATAAAATTGATACTTTCAAATTTGAAAACGACAATATTTTAGGTGTAATTGACGATTTGGAACTATTAGAGGACTACCAAACTAAGTAATCGTAAATAAATAACATTTACATCTTACTTTGTTTTTGGTCGAAT
>DYNA01000099.1 GCA_020721325.1 Paludibacter propionicigenes | reverse complement strand
ATGGTGCTAAATACATTGTCTGATTTTTTTTAAATTTATTTTTTATTTAGCAAAGATAATTATTTTTCATCAAATTATCAACTATTTTAATGTCAATTTATTGATTTTTTTACGAATAACGAATGAATTTTCTTCGTATCATTTTTTTTGCAAAAATGCGAACAAAATTATTTAGAACACATTGTTTTAAAAGAAAATGATACGATGAATGACTGATTTTAGTTTTTATTGAAAAAGTTTAATAATGTCGTTTCCGTTGGCAAAAATGAGTAAGCCTAAGAGAATGACCATTCCGGTTATTTGTGCGTATTCCATAAATTTGTCGCTGGGTTTGCGTCCGGTAACAATTTCGTACATCAAAAACATTACGTGTCCGCCGTCGAGTGCGGGAATGGGCAAAATATTTACCACACCCAGCATAATGGAAAGCAAAGCGGTCATCATCCAGAAGGCGTACCAATCAAACTCCGAAGGGAAAATATTACCAATGGCTATAAAGCCTCCAAGCGATTTGTAAGCTTCTGTTTCGGGCGTGAAAAGTAATTTGAATTGTTTTAAATAATCGCCCACTTCGTTGTAGCCTTTTTCCAAACCCGCCGGAACGGACTGCAAGAGCGTGTATTCTTTCTTTTGGAGTTCAAAAAAGCTGTCTAAGCGCGTATCGGCGGCTACGCCAATGGTGGCTTCGGGCGAAGTTTTCATTTTTAATTCCTTTTCCAAACCATTTCGCTCTACGATAATGGAAATTTCGGTATTTTTCAGAGGTTTTATTTTTGTTTTAAACTCATCGTAATAAAGAGTTGGCTCGCCATTGAGAGCTACAATTTTGTCGCCTATTTTCATTCCGGCTTTTTCGGCAATTGATTTTTCGCCAAAACCCATCACCACAAAAGGTATGCGTACATCAAAAAACGGACGTCCGTTTTTAATAATTTTTGCAATGGTTTGATTATCAATGGGTAGCTCAATAGTTTCACCATTTCTTTGTATGGTAAGACTTTCGGGGTCTTCGAGCAGAATTTGCGGTACAATTTCTTTAAAATTAACTACTTTTTTGTTGTTTACTTCAACGATTTGGTCGCCGTCTTTCAAGCCGATTTCGTAAGCCAGCGTATCGCACATTATTCCGTATTTTACATTTTCGGCAGGCAAATATTTTTCGCCCCAAACAAACAAAACGCCAATGTAAATGACAATAGCCAAAATAAAATTAAACAACACGCCGCCTATCATAATTAAAAGCCTTTGCCAAGTGTTTTTAGACCTAAATTCGTAATCTTGCGGGGGCAATGCCATTTGTTCTTTGTCCATTGACTCGTCTATCATGCCCGAAATTTTCACGTAACCGCCCAAAGGTATCCAGCCAATTCCATACTCGGTTTCGCCGCGTTTGAACTTAAACAACGAAAACCACGCATCGAAAAACAGATAAAATTTTTCTACTCTGGTTTTAAACATTTTAGCAAACGTAAAGTGTCCTAACTCATGTATAATAACCAAAATTGACAAACTGAGTATTAACTGACCTGCTTTTATTAATATATCCATCTTTATTTTTTTTATTCTTATTTTATTTTTTACAATTTTTTTTTCTTAATTTTCTTAATTTTCAAATTTTAAAAATTTCCAAACTTCAAAATTTTAAAATTTTAAAATTTTAAAAATTTCAAAGCTGTTTTTCTGCTTTCGCTATCGGTTTCAATGTATTCGTTCAAAGTTAAATTCTCTTTAAAATCAATGCTTTCCAGTGTTTTTTCAATGATGTCGGGCATTTCCAGAAATTTGATTTTATCATTTAAAAAAGCCTCCACAACTACTTCATTGGCGGCATTTAAAATGCACGGCATATTTCCGCCTTTTTGCAAGGCTTTAAACGCCAAATCCAAATTGCGAAAAACTTTTGTATCGGGTTTTTCAAAAGTCAATTGCGGATAATTCATAAAATTGAAACGCTCAAAACTCGATTTCATGCGTTTGGGAAAAGCCAAAGCGTATAAAATGGGCAATTTCATGTCGGGCAAGCCCATTTGCGCCTTCATGGAGCCGTCTGTAAATTGCACAATGGAATGTATAACCGACTGAGGGTGAACAATAACATCGATTTGCGCCGGCTCCAAATCAAAAAGCCATTTGGCTTCAATCACCTCCAAGCCTTTGTTCATAAGGCTTGCCGAGTCGATGGTTATTTTTGCGCCCATGTTCCAGTTTGGGTGTTTCAGGGCTTGCTGTTTGGTTACTTTTTGTAAAAAATCCAAATCTTTTCCCCGAAAGGGTCCACCGGAAGCGGTTAAATAAATTTTTTCAATTTTATTTTCGTTTTCTCCCACAATGGATTGAAAAATAGCCGAATGTTCCGAATCGACCGGAATGATTTTGCAATTGTTTTCGCGAGCCAAACGAGTTATCAAATCGCCCGCTACCACAAGGGTTTCCTTGTTTGACAGGGCAATGTCTTTTCCGGCTTGCAAGGCTCTTACGGTGGGTTCTAAACCGGCATAGCCAACCATAGCCGTAAGCACCATATCTATTTCACTTTCAACTATTTCTAAAAGTGCTTGCCTTCCGGCAAAAACTTGAATACTTTTATCAATGGCATTGCGAACGTAGTCGAATTTCTTTTCGTTGGCAATAACTACGGTTTTGGGTTTAAAAAGATTCGCCTGCCGAATTAATAAGTCGGCATTTTCGCCGGCAGTAAGCACTTCCACCGAAAAAAAATCTCGCTGCTCGCTCAGCACTTCAAGTGCTTGCGTACCAATGGAGCCGGTAGAGCCTAAAAGGGCAATTTTTTTTCTATCGTTCATTGCTTTTTTTTAAAAAACAATATAACTTTCCGGATTCAAAGGCACCCCGTTGTGCCAAAGTTCAAAATGCAAATGCGGTCCGGTGGTTAATTCGCCCGAATTGCCGATAATGGCTATCACTTCGCCCGCATTCACACGGTCGCCGGTTTGTTTGAGCAAAGCCGAATTGTGTTTGTAGAGCGATAAAATATTGTTTTCGTGCTGAAGAGTCATCGAATAACCGGTTTCCATGTTCCAGCCGGCTTCAATGACCGTTCCGTCAAGTACGGCTTTTACGCCTTCATTAGGGGCAGCCACTATGTCCACGGCGTAATGCTTCGTTTTTATAGAAAACTTATTGGTTATCAATCCTTTAGAAATAGGAGCAAAGAAGTGAATGGCATTGAGAGCTGTACTTTGTTTGGTTTCGGTTTGAGCCGAAATGGTGTAAAGCTCTTGATTTTCAATTTGCTGACGCAGTATTGAGTCTTCTTTGGATTTGTTAAAATCGATTTCGTCGTAGTGGGTTGCTGAGTCTTTGTCTTTTTCTATATCGGAGATTTCTTTGCCTTCGATAATGTTTCGCATGTTTTCAAAATATTTGTCGCGAAGGGCAATTTCATTGACCAAAGAGTCGACTCTAATGGAATTTAAAATAATTGTTCTTCTCAATTCGCTGTTTTGATAAGCCGGCAAAAAGATTTTTAATGGAGAATACAATAGCAATAAATAGGTAATGATACCTATTAAAATAGTAAAAATTCCTACATAAGCAAAAATATTCAATCGCGATAAAATGACTGTTGTAACCTCTTCAAACGAAGTATCGTTGTAAATGGTAAGCCTATATTTATCGTTTAAACGCTCTTTTAATTTCTTTTTTTCTTTTTTTTCAGACATATTTTAGTTTTACAGAAATTTAGTCTTAACTGAATTAGTTATAAAAAATGAATTTCAAAAGAAAATAAATTCATTTTTTTAAGCTTTTCTTGGGCTATTTATTTTAAAAAAAATATTACTTTTTAAAAAAATAAAGATAAAAATTTAAAAACAATTTAGGCGACAAATATACAAATAAGTAAATAAATAAAAAAAGTAAGAAATTATAAATTTGAATTTTGAGGTGTTAAGAAATGTAAAATATGGAAAAATAGGATATTTTTTTATTTTTTTAACGATTTGTATTACAAAATTCTATTTGTTTAAATTTTTAAAAAAAATGTTATGTTTTAAAAATCAATAGATTAAATTTAATAAAGTTGGTTAATCTATTTTTTCAAAAAAAAATACAAAAATTTTGTATTTTATAAAAAAAGCTATATTTGCAATCGGTTAATATCAAAAAAATTCTATTTGTTAAACGAATAATTCCTTTAAAATGAAAAAAAATTTTGTATTACAAGTACTTCTAATTACGGCTTTATTTTTTACTTCCTGCTCGCAAAGCAAATTAATTTCGCAAAATGTAGTTGAAATCAGTTTAGAAGAAAAATACAGAGCAGCCATAGCCGACGCCGCTTATCCGTCTTTAAATGAAGTATATAAAGGCTTAATAGCGATCAACGAGCAAAATACTACGCTCATACGCAAACAAATAAATGGCGAAGAATACATTTTGGTTAGCTCATGGAAAGGCGACACCACTTATTATGTAAACAATACTCAAACCGGATTTTATAATACCGGAAAATATCCCATTTGGGTTACGGTTGCACCCGAATTGAACGAATGGGTAAAAAAACAACCCGTTAAGCCCACGCCCACACGTCTGAAATATCTTTTAGGCATGCCCTTAGATAGTTATAAAGCCTATTTTGTAGAATTTTGGGTAAAACCTGCCGATTTGTTCAGACCTTGTCCCGATTCGGAAATTACTGATAATGTTTGCAATACCTGTTTCCCCGAAAATGCAACGCCCGAACATAAAAATTGGCTCAACCAAACCCGCGCCGGTTCGTATTTCAATTGCCAACTGACAAAATGCTATCCGTTTACTTCGCTCGGTTATACTTACGATTGGGAAAATACTGATAATCACGTGGGTTTAAGCGAGTTTATAATAAAAGAAAATGCCAATATTGTGGTGCATAAAGTTTATACCACCGAAAACTACATAAGTAAAGAATAATTAATTAAAGAACAATGAATAATTTTGCTTTCGACTGATATGCTGGTATTTGCAAAATTATTCATTGCTCATTACAAATGCTTTGGCAAAGTAAATTTTTTTTTTAGAATAAAGTATTTGAAAATAAACCGATTGAAAACTTTATGTAAAAATTTTTTTCAAAAAAAGAAAGAGTTTTACAAACAATCTTCAAATCATTACATAAAATAAGATAATTTAACACTCAATTCGCATTTTCTTTAAGCTAAATTTTAAAAATAGCCCTTTTCATTTAATAAAAAAATAGACTTTCTTAATTTTTTAAAATATTAATAATCAAACTTTTAATTTTTTTTTTACAAAAAAAAGAAAAATAAATTTTGATAATAAATTTTAATATCGTACATTTCACAAAAAAAATTTTATTCTAAACAAACGTATTTTTTTTACTAAAGTATTAAAAAAGAAAAAATTACAGCTTACTAATTTGATAAAAAAACAACTATGGGTTTCTTTGACAGAATAAAAAGCGAATTTATAGACATTATAGAATGGCTCGATAATTCGCAAGATACAATGGTCTTTCGCTTTGAAAGGCACGATAATGAAATAAAAAATGGAGCAAAACTTATTGTAAGAGAATCGCAATCAGCCGTTTTCATTAACGAAGGAAAGATAGCCGATGTTTTCGGACCCGGTACATATACTCTTGCCACTCAAAACTTGCCCATTTTATCAACGCTTAAAGGTTGGAAATACGGTTTCGACTCGCCTTTTAAAGCCGAAGTTTATTTCGTAAATACCAAACAATTTCTCGACCAAAAATGGGGAACTCCAAATCCTATTATGATGCGCGACCCCGATTTTGGCATGGTTCGTATCAGAGCTTTCGGTAATTTTTCCATTCGCGTAATTGACCCCGTAAAATTTTTACAAGAAGTAGTTGGTACAAACAAAGATTTTTCAACAGCCGATATTAATTCTCAGCTCAAAAGCTTAGTAATCACCCGATTTACCGATGCCGTAGGCGAAAGTAAAATTCCGGTTCTCGATTTGGCTGCCAGCTACAACGAACTTTCGAGTTTTTGCGAAAGCCGCTTAAAAGAAGAATTTCCAACTACTTACGGAATTGATGTATTAAAATTTTTAATCAACAACATCAGTTTGCCGCCGGAAGTAGAAAAAGCCATCGACCAACGCTCCAGCATGGGTGCTTTGGGCGATTTGAACAAATACTCGCAAATGCAACAAGCCAACGCCATGCGCGATGCTGCCAACAATCAAGGCGCAGGCGGCGGAATGGAAGGAATGATGGGAATGATGATGGCACAACAAATGATGAATCAGCAAAATCAACAAAACCAAGTGCCTAATCAGCAATTTAATGCACCACCACCTCCACCACCTATGGCTCAATACCATGTTTCTATCAACGGACAGCAACAAGGTCCTTTTGATTTGAATATGCTCAAAAACTTAATAGCTCAAAATCAGCTTACTCGCCAAACTTATGTTTGGAAAACCGGAATGGCAAATTGGATGCAAGCCGAACAAGTTCCCGAAGTGGCAGCCTTGTTTGGTGCAGTTCCGCCACCTCCGCCTCCCGGATTTTAATTTGAAATGAATGAATATTTAAAGACTTCAAGTTTATATTTTTAGACTCGAAGTCTTTTTTTAATTCATTGAAAGTTATCGTATCAATTGTTTCCAAAACACCTTGATTTTAATGTACAAAAAACGGATTATTAGTAATTTGATACAATAACTTGGGTATTCTATGAATAATTTTACAGTCAAACCAAAAAATCATTAAATAATTTTAAAAATGTTTAGAAAATTTGCGCTTTCGCAAAACAAATTGCGGTTGTATTTTTTAAAAAAACTTCCGATGGCGTTCATTGCCGGCTTGAGAGTTCGTGAGCTGAATGATGAGAAATGTACCGTTTCCATTCCTTATAAATATGTAAATCAAAATCCGTTTCGCTCTATGTATTTTGCAGCGCAAAGCATGGCTGCCGAATTATCAACGGCACTTTTGGCTATGGACAAATTGATGGCTACCCGAAAAAAATATTCTATGCTGGTTGTTGATATGCAAGCCTCTTTTTCTAAAAAAGCCGCGCACAGAGTTTTTTTTACTTGTGCTGACGGAAATGTGGTGCATCAAGCCGTTGATAAAGCATTAAAAAATGCCGAAGGTGCTACTTTTGTAGCTAAAACCATCGGCATTGACCAAGAAGGCAACCAAGTTTCTGAATTTCAATTCACTTGGTCTATAAAAATTAAATAAATGGTTAAATGGTTAAATGGTTATGATTATTAAAATTTTATTGTAAAAAAATATTTTTTTTTTGAAAAAACCTTTTTTTTAATATAAAAATTTATAAAAAAAACCATTTAACCATTTAACCATTTAATTGCAAAAGTTTTTGATAACTGTGGTTGAGTTCTTTTTTCAAATCGTTGATAATCTGAGCTATGGGCTTAATTTCTTTAATCAGTTCCACCGATTGTCCCGCCATCCAGAGCGAATCTTTTGAACCCGGAATCACTTTGCCTTCAAGCCATTTCATGCCTCTGATTTGAATGTACATTTTAAAATATTTTTTAGTCCATTTGTTGTTTGAAAGCGTACGTTCAAAAAAACCTTGTTTTACGCCCAATTTTTTAATAAAATCGTTGTAAATCACCGCGCTGGGCGTTCCGGTTAGTCGGTCGGTCAAAATGACGTCTTCCATGGAGGCGTTTACTATTCCGTCTTTATATTCTTGAGAAACAGCGCATTCAAGGCTCGAAATAAATCGTGTACCCATTGAAACGCCCGAAGCACCCAAAGTAAGCATCGACAAAATGCCTTCGCCCGTAGAAATACCGCCGGCAGCAATAATCGGTAAATTAGGAAATTCGCGCCTAAGCGAAGGAATGAGCAAATGCAGCGGATACGGACCGGCATGTCCGCCTGCGCCTTGCCCAACGGCTATAAAACCATCGGTTTTCATTTCAAAAGCTTTCTGGGCGTGTTTCAAATTGGTTACATCGCTCAAAACTTTTGCTCCGTAACTGTGTGCCGCTTCAATGACTTGCTTTGGATTTCCGAGCGAAGTAATGTAAAATGGCACTTTCTTTTCTACACAAATTTTCAGGTGTTTTTCATACAGCGGATTGGATTTTCCAACAATTAAATTTATACCGTAAGTACCTGAAAAATTTTGAGTTGCCTTAAAATTGTTCAACTCGTCAAGCACGCTTTCCAGTTCGCCGTCTTTTCGGTAATTTAAACTCGGAAACGTGCCGGCAATGCCGTTTTTCATGGCTTCTTTCACCATTTGCACATTGCTTACATAGTGCATGGGCGCCATAATGAGCGGAAAATCAATTCCTAAGGTTTCGGTAAGAAATGTTTTCATTTTGTTTTGATTTTATTTTGGGGTTTAGAATATTTTTTTGTTTTTAAAATTTTGTTTTTTTAATGAATGCAGTATAAAAAGTCCTTTTTTTTAATAAAATTGCAAAAACATAAAGTTTTAATTAACTACAATCCAAATCTTTGCGTGTTTGCGTCTTTGCGTGAATTTTTTGTTTAAAATTGTTTGACAAATCTTATCAAACAATCAAATCAATGCCGTTTCAAAATTTCTAATTTTTTCCATTTTTTCAGAATCATTGTTTTGAGTCTTTCCGGTTTTGGTATCAACCGAAACCATTGTAGTTAAGGCTGTTGCCGAAAGAATACGTTCTCCTTTTTTATTGGTGCCGAAAATTAAATTTTCCAGTTCAAAACTTTTTGTGCCTATTTTGCTGCATCGGGTATAAACTTCCAATTTATCGCCGAAAAAAAGCGGATATTTGTACGAAATATTGATGTTTGCCACCACCGAACTAAAATCTAAATTGCTCAAATCCAAGCCAATTACATCGTTGTAATAGCAAATTCGCGCTTCTTCCAAATACGTTAAATAGGCTTTGTTGTTCACATGCCCAAGCGTGTCCAAATCGGCGTATCGCACGTGCAATGGAGTTTTATGTTTAAACTTTTCCAAAATTTCCATATTAACATTTTTAATTGTTGATAATCAGTTTTTTAACAAAAACGGAAACACGTTATGTATTTTTTTTTGCAAATTTATAAACTTTTTTTGAAAAATACTTGGCGTGCATAATATTTTTTTTTATATTTGCAATGTAAGCATAATAAATTTACTTTATAGAAAAATTAAAAATACAAACGATGAATCTCAAGCAAACCGTTGATTACTATGTAAAATCGTCGTGGCATTCGATAGCTCGCATGTACAATCAAATAGCAGCCGAGCATGGACTGTCGCAAACCATTGGTTACGTGCTAATTAACGTTCCCAAAGAGGGCGTTCCGGCTACACAAATAGCACCGCTCATGGGCATGGAACCCACCAGTTTGAGCCGTTTGCTCAAAAACATGGAAGAAGACGGTTTGATTTATCGCCAAAAAGATGAATTAGACAAACGAATTGTCAAAATTTTTTTAACCCCGATGGGCATAGAAAAGCGTAAAATTTCAAAAAAAATCATTTTAGATTTCAATGAAAAAATTGAAAAAAACATTCCTCCCGAAAAATTGGAATGTTTCGTTTTGGTTTTGCAACAAATTTGCGAACAGGCAAGAAAAGAGTAGGTGTTAGGAATTAGGTATTAGGGTTTTGAAAAATCCAAAATCCAAAAAAACAAAAAATATGAGAAATTTTAGAGAATTAAATATTTGGCAAGAAAGTATAAAACTTGTTAAGCAAATATATGAGATTGCAGCTTTATTGCCAAATGAAGAAAAATTTGGTTTAAAAAGTCAAATGCAAAGAGCTTCTGTTTCAATTTCTTCAAATATTGCAGAGGGTTGCAGCAGAAATAGTAATATTGAATTTAAACGATTTTTAGAAATTGCAATGGGTTCTTCTTTTGAATTGGAAACTCAATTAATAATTGTTACTGAATTGAAATTTATTGAAATAGAAAAAACAAAATATATTTTTGAAAACATCAGTAAATTACAAAAAATGATAAATTCTTTTATTTCAAAATTAATAGAACAAAATCAAAATAGCCAACACCCAATACCTAACCCCCAACATCTAAAATGATAAAAAGTCCATTACGATATCCGGGCGGTAAAAGCCGAGCAGTAGATTTGATAAGTTCATTAGTTCCCGACTTTAATGAATTTAGAGAACCTTTTGTAGGTGGCGGTTCTGTTTTTGTGCATTTAAAGCAACTGTATCCGAAAAAGAAATTTTGGATAAACGATATTTATTTTGAACTTTATAAATTTTGGAAAATAACTCAAAAACAAACAGATAAATTAATTCAACAAGTTAATATTTGGAAAAATCAATTCAAAGACGGAAAAGAACTGCATCGTTTTTTAAACGATAATAAAAAGGATTTCAATGAGATAGAACTGGCAAGTGCTTTTTTTATATTCAATAGAATTACATTTTCCGGTACAACCGAATCGGGCGGATATTCTAATCAAGCCTTTCTTGGACGATTCACCGAATCGAGCATAGAAAGAATAAAGCAATTAGCAAAAATTTTACCGAATACAGAAATTACAAACTTTGATTATCAAAGTGTTATAGAAAAAGAAGGCGATAATGTATTTTTATTTTTAGACCCGCCGTATTATTCTGCTACAAAGTCGGCTTTGTACGGAAAAAACGGAAATCTTCATAAACAATTTGACCACCAACGGTTTGCAAACATTATGAAAAATTGTAAACACAAATGGCTTATTACTTATGACGATTCGCAATATATACGCAATTTGTTTGAGTTTGCTCATATTGTGCCATTTAATTTAATGTACGGAATGAGAAATCAAACTGAAAATTCAAATCAAAACGGCAAAGAAATATTCATTTCTAACTATCAAAAAAATGGTTCTTATCGTGTTTCTACTGGTCAAGCGCGATTGTTTGCCGAACCTGAAATTAAATACATTTTGAATAAATAAAATCTTTTAATTTGGTATTTGGTATTTGGTATTAGGGTTTTGAAAAATCCAAAACCCAAATTCCTAAAACCGAAAAACCAATTTTAGTTGAGTATAAACTTTTAAACCGTTAAAAATAAATATTAACAATTTAACAAAAAAAAATAACAATTATAATTCATAAATTCACAATTAAATGAACAGACGAATAAAAAAAGTAGCTGTTTTGGGTTCGGGCGTAATGGGTTCGGGCATCGCTTGCCACTTTGCCAATGTGGGCGTTGAGGTGCTTTTGCTCGACATCGTGCCGCGCGAACTTTCTGCACAAGAGCAAGCCGCCGGACTTACCCTTGCCGACAAAGCCGTGCGCAACCGAATTGTTAATTCGGCTCTCGAAACAGCTCTAAAATCTAAACCTTCGCCCATTTACAAACAGGAATTTGCCCAGCGAATTTCTACTGGCAACATGGACGACAACCTCAAAGAAATTGCCTCCTGCGATTGGATTATTGAGGTAGTAGTAGAACGCCTCGACATTAAGAGTCAGGTTTTTGAAAAAGTGGAAAAATTCCGTAAAAAAGGAACTTTGGTAACTTCCAACACTTCCGGCATTCCCATCGAATTGATGCTACAAGGCAGAAGCGACGATTTTCAAAAACATTTTTGCGGCACACACTTTTTCAATCCGCCGCGCTATTTGAAACTCTTTGAGCTTATTCCTTCTACAAAAACTTCGCCCGAAGTGATTGCTTTTTTAGATGAATATGCCCGTAAATTCTTAGGAAAAACAACCGTTTTGGCAAAAGATACGCCGGCTTTTATAGCCAATCGCGTGGGAACTTTTTCCATTATGGAACTGTTTAACAATTTCAAAGAATTTGGCTTAACCATTCAAGAAGTTGATAAACTCACCGGAACCATCATTGGGCGACAAAAATCGGCTACTTTCCGCACCGCAGACGTGGTGGGATTGGATACTTTGGTGCATGTGGCAAACGGAGTTAGCCAAAACGCTAAAGACGAAGCCGCCGATGCCTTCAAAATTCCCGATTATTTGCAAAAAATGCTCGAAAACAAATGGCTCGGCTCTAAAACCAATCAAGGTTTCTATAAAAAAGTTGATGAAGGAGGTAAAAAAAGATTTCTGACCCTCAATTTTGATACTTTTGAATACGAAGAAACTCCGAAGCCTCAATTTTCGGTTTTTGAAAAAACCAAAAAAGTAGATGATTTGCGTAAGCGAATGAAAATTCTTTTCACCGACAAAGGAAGAGCGGGCGAATTTTATCGCAAATCGTTTTATTCTCTTTTCCAATTTGCCTCAAACCGAATCCCTGAAATCAGCGATGAACTTTACAAAATTGACGATGGCATTACTTCCGGTTTTGGCTGGCAAATGGGCGTTTTCGACACTTGGGACGCAGTAGGCGTAGCCGAAACCGTGCAAAAAATGGAAGACATGGGCAAAAAACCGGCTCAATGGGTTTACGACATGCTCCAAAGCGGTGCTGCTTCTTTTTACAAAATTGAAAATGGCAGAAAACTTTTTTACGATATTCCTTCTAAAACCTATAAAATCATTCCCGGAACGGAAAATTTACTTTCGTTGGAAAACCTTCGCGCAAGCAATGTTTTATGGGAAAATACCGAAGCCTCTATTTTCGATATTGGCGATGGCGTTTTGAACGTAGAATTTCACAGCAAAATGAACACCATTGGCGCAGGCACTTTGCAGGCACTCAACAAAGCCATCGACATGGCGGAGGCTCATTACAAAGCCGTTGTTATTTCAAACGAAGGCGAGCATTTTTCGGCTGGAGCCAATGTGGGCATGATTTTTATGCTGGCAGTGGAACAAGAATGGGACGAACTGGCTTACGTAGTGGGAATGTTCCAAAAAACCGTTATGCGTCTGCGTTATTCGGCTATTCCGGTCATTGCAGCACCTCACGGCATGGCTCTTGGCGGCGGTTGCGAAATTTGTATGCACTCCGACAAAGTCATTGCACACGCCGAAACCTACATGGGCTTGGTAGAATTTGGCGTAGGCTTAATTCCGGGCGGCGGCGGCACCAAAGAATTTGCCCTTCGCTTGGGCGATGAACTCAAAGAGGGCGATGTGAGAACCAACGCTTTTACCCAACGCTTTTTGACCATTGGACAAGCAAAAGTTTCCACTTCGGCTTATGAAGCCTTTGATTTGGGATACTTGCGCAAAGGCACTGACGAAGTGATTGTTAGCCGTGCAGAACAATTGGCTTACGCCAAAAAAACTGCCTTAAACATGGTTGAAAAAGGTTACTCGCAACCCGCTCCGCGCAAAGACATTCAAATACTTGGCAACGAAGCACTCGGATTGGTTTACGTAGGCACGGACGGCATGCAAGTAGGCGGTTTCATTTCGCAACACGACAAACTGATAGCCGAAAAATTGGGCTATGTACTTGCCGGAGGCGACATTTCGCAACCTCTTACCAAAGTGTCCGAACAATACTTGCTCGACCTCGAACGCCAAGCCTTCGTAGAGCTTTGCATGCAACGCAAAACCCTCGAACGTATTCAAAGCCTTATACAGAAAGGTAAAATACTACGGAATTAAATTGTTAAATGGTTACATGGTTATTGTTTTTAAAAAAAATAGTTATTTTCCGAATTAAATTGCGAGTTTACTTTTTTTTTAATACTTTAATATGTAAAAATTTACTTTTTTTTAAAATTTTAGTTTTGTATAAAAAAAAAAATTATTATTAGTGGTATTTAATAAATAAAATTTTGATTTGATGGATAATAAATTTTTGAAATTAAATGATATAAAAGCATATAAAATAGCATTTAATTTATCAAATTATGTATGGAAAATTGTAATTCATTGGAAGTATTTTGAGCGTGATACCGTTGGAAAACAATTTGTTAAAGCAGTTGATAGTATTTCGGCTAATTTGGCAGAAGGTTTTGGTCGTTTTAGCAAGAAAGACAAAATTCGATTTTGCCGAATGAGTTTTGGTTCGTTAAAAGAAAGTTTTGATTGGAATGAAAAATCAAAAGTACGCAAACTTTTTTCAGAACAGGATTACGATTACATCTTTCAAGAACTCAATAAATTACCATTAGAAATAAATAGTTTGATAAAATATACAAATTTAAAACTAAAAGAATAGCAATTTGACAGCGTAAATTGAATAATAAAATTTTAAGAAAATATTTTAGATATTTTATAAAAATTTACTATTATTTTATTCAATTAACAATTTAACAATTTAGCAATTTAGCAATTTAACAATAGAAAATGGACGCATATATAGTAGGAGGTTATCGTTCGGCAATAGGCAAGGCGCCGCGTGGGAAATTTCGTTTTACACGCCCCGACGACATTGCCGCAGCCGTTATCAGACATTTATTGGCTGATTTTCCTCAATTAGATAAAAAACAAATAGACGATATAGTAGTTGGCAACGCCTTTCCGGAAGCCGAATCGGGCTTAAACATGGGGCGTATGCTCTCGCTCATGAGTACCGAAACGGTAGAAGTGCCGGGTTCGACCGTAAACAGATATTGTGCATCGGGGCTGGAAAGCATAGCCATAGCTACGGCTAAAATCAGAGCCGGACTGGCAGATGTAATCCTTGCCGGTGGCGCCGAAACCATGTCGCTTATTTCTATGGGCGGCTGGCGAAGTGTGCCTAATGCCAAAATAGCTGTTCAAAACCCAACTTGGTATCATTCAATGGGTTTGACTGCCGAAGCGGTGGCTAAGGAATACAACATTTCGCGCCAAGCACAAGATGCTTTTGGTTTGAAATCGCAAGAGAAAGCTCTTTTGGCGCAAGCCGAAGGAAAATTCAAAGCCCAAATAGTGCCTATTTCGGTTACCGAAAATTTTATTGACGAAAACGGTAAAAAGAAAACCCGTCAATCGGTTGTGGACAGCGACGAAGGTCCAAGAGCTTCGAGCATAGAACAACTCGGCAAATTGAAACCCGCTTTTGCTGCCGGCGGAAGCGTTACTGCCGGAAATTCATCGCAAATGTCTGACGGAGCGGCTTTTGTGTTGGTGGTTTCGGAGCGAATGGTGAAACAATTGAATTTGAAACCCATTGCTCGCTTGGTCGATTATCAGGTAGCCGGAGTGGAGCCTTACAAAATGGGCATCGGACCGATGGCGGGTATTCCAAAAGTTTTGCAACACGCCGGAATGAAACTTTCTGACATTGAGCAGATTGAATTGAACGAAGCGTTTGCATCGCAATCGTTGGCAGTAATGAACGAATTGGGCATCAATCCCGAAATAGTAAACGTAAACGGCGGTGCCATTGCACTCGGACACCCACTCGGAGCTACGGGCGCAAAACTAACCGTTCAACTTATCAACGAAATGCAAGC
>DYNA01000010.1 GCA_020721325.1 Paludibacter propionicigenes | reverse complement strand
AAAAATTCAAAACTTTCAGTCATCGTTTCTTTATTGACGGAATTTAAAAGCCAACTATCAGAAGGTAAATAAATTGCATCTAAATCTAATTTTCTAAATCGAAAAACTTTTTTTGTATTTTTCCCTTCTCCAGTAGTTAAATTTTTTGGTATTTTGTCGCCACGAGTTGAAAATCGCCAAATATCAAATTTGCTGTTAATATATATAAACTCCTCATTTTCAGACCATCCAACAAAACCATGCGAACGGCGCACCGATGGCACATCTTGTTCATCGTCCACAAAAACATCATTTACTTTTTCAGTTAAATTGGAATATTTTAAAAATTCAGCATCAAAAAGTTTCCAATTTTCATCAAAATAATCCCAAAATAAAAACCATTTTCCACTTGGGGAAGTATAAACTTGCCATGATTTCTTATTATCAATCAATCGTTTAGCTCCAGTTTTTGCATCAATCAAATAATAATCGGCATAAGAACTTACATCCCAAGAAGATATTTCAAAATAAGGAAGTTCCGATTTAGCGAAATAAAATTTTGGTTCTACCTTTTTATTAACTTTTATTCGTAAAAGACTGTCTTCCAGAGGAATAATCTTTGCTGAGAGAATTTGATAAACTGAAAGAAAACTTTTTTTCTTATCAATTTCTAAATCTACAAGTTGCTGACTTTGAAGCACTTTGTCTTTCCAATTCCAAATATCCACACTCACTTTTTCATTTTCGAGCAAAGTGTCTTTTGGTTGAGGTTTCGGAAATTGAGCAACACCAAAATACAAAAGATTTCCGGCATCAGAAAAATAAGGTTCTTGGTATTCACTTACACCCCAATTCTTTTTAAAAACTTTAGAAACTGTATCAACAAGTGTAATAATATTTTGATTTAATTTATTGTAAATCAATGTATAACGTTTTTCTTTAATGGTATCCGAACTAAATAAAAAAGCCGTTTGTAAACCTTTTTTATCTAAAGTTAATCCTACAGCTTTTCCCGATTTTTGAAAAATTAAACTCTTCTTAGCAAGCTTAGTATCAAATAAATAAACCGATGCTGTGTCAATGCTGTCGTTCTTATTTATTATAAAAGCAAAACGCTCTGCTTTTTCGGAAACAGCGACGAATTCAACATTATCAAACGTATATGAAGAAAAATCAATTGCGTTAAAAATAACTAAACGTTGCCCATCTTGCTTGTGCTCGTTCTTTTTTTCATTTTTTACCTGCTTTTTTTGTTCAGCTTTTGCTAAAGTATCTTGTGTTTTTTGCAAAGTATCTTTAGGCTTCGTTTCTTTAAAGTCATATAAATAAGCAAACCATTGGCTGGATTTTTCAGGCAAAAAATACGACTTTATTTTTTCAATTTTAATAGTCGTATCTTTATCAAAAAAATAAATTCCCAAACTGTCTTTAGGCAATTTATCCGCTTTTACTTTTGCCAACTTTTTTTTCTTCAAAGTATCTTCCTGTACTTTTATTTTATATACCAAAAAATTATTATCGTAGCCCAATACAGCATCGAATCCACGTTCTATTTTTTTATACGAATTCTTAGAATAATCATATAAGAATAAATTAGCATCACCTTTATTGGGAGCTATTTGATAAGTTACCCAATTTCCGTTGGTTGAAATTTTTTCATTAGATACTGTATTCCAAGTCTTTAAATCATCAATTGTCATTACTCGCTTTTGCGAATATCCATAAAAACTAAAAATAAATAAAAGGAAAAGAATTAAAGAAAAGTTTTTCATGTTCAGCTTTGTATAATCTTTCATAATTATTTAATATTCAATCAAATCTATTATTTTATTTAAAAAAAATACCGTTTATTTTTTTAAAAAAGTTTTACAAAAATATAATATTTTACAAATAAAAAAAATTAAAATAAATTTTTCTATAAAAATAAAAAACGCTATCAGCCGCAACAAGCTAATAACGTTAATAATCAATATTTTAAACTTAAAAAAATTACATTTTAACAATTTTAAACTCTACACGCCTATTTAATTTTCGAGTAAGTTCAGAGTTATTATCGGCTATGGGTTTAGTGCCTCCATAACCTTTTCCGGTAATTCGGGCTTCATTTATACCTTTTTCAACCAAATACTCTTTCACTTTTTGCACTCTATCTTGCGAAAGTTGTAAATTTAATGCGGCATTTCCCCAATTATCGGTATGCCCGCTCAATTCAATCTCAATTTTTTGATTTTCTTGCATAAATTCGGCAAGTTTATCTAATTCTTTATACGAATTGCGCAATAAAATGGCTTCTCCACGTTCAAAAAATACATTTTCGAGCCGAATCGTTTTTCCCAATTCCACCGGATTTAAAAAAACAGATTTCTCAATTTTAAAATCATTCTCTTCTACGTTTAAATCTAAAATAATATTTTCGGTAATAAAATTTGGAGCTTTAACTTTCAAAATGTATTGATTTTTCGTATCCACATCAAAGGAAAAATGCCCTTGCTCGGAAGATTTATTTATAAATTTTAAGGTATTTCCATCTACATCGGTTAATGAAATTTTAGCTTGCTTTATGATTTGACTATCAAGCAAATTTTTAACATCACCCAGAATTTGAGCTTTAAAAGAAACATCGTCATTTAAAAGCCAAAATAAATCGTCTTTAGCTATTTTTTCGGCAGTTTTTTCATCATTAATGTCCACTTTTGGGTGCTTAACCAACAGATAATCAACCGATAATGCAGATTGCTTTCCGATTACAAAACCTAATTGATAGGCAAATTGCCCGCGATATTTTGAGGGGTAAACTAAAACGTTATTTACAAAAAGATTCATATAAATTCCTTTTCTATCAATTTTTAAAATAAATTCTTCGGCATTTTTCAATTCTTCAAATTCTTCCCATTCTTTTAAATTAAAAACTCCTCCATTTTTATTTGCCCAAACTCGAGCTTTTCCTAAAGATGAAACTTCAAAATAAAAACCATTGTTTTCGTCTAAACTGTGCCAAATAACACCTCCAATTTGCTCATTTACAGACTTTTGAAATTTTAATTTTGCTTCTATCACAAAATCGCTATCGTTGTACATAAACATATTTTGAACAAATCGAACCATTTGCGAACTGGTAGTTTTATTTTCTACATTCAAATTCCCATTTTCAATTTTTGCAGAAAAATCGGGTGTTTGCTCCAACTTCCAGTTAAATTTATTCGATGAAAAATCGTCGCGCAAATAAATATTTTCTTGTGAAAAAATAAAATTACAATTTAATAAAAATAAAAAAAACAATATATTTTTATACATAATAGAATAAAATAATAAATAAATACAAACTAATTCTTGACTATTTTGAACTCAACTCTCCGATTTAAGTGCCTTGTCAAATCGTTATCGTTACTTGTTACCGGAAAATCGCCACCATAACCCTTTCCAGTTATTCTACTCAAGCTAATTCCTTTATTAACAAGATATTGCTTAACCGATTCAACTCGTTCTTCTGAGAGAATGTAATTTTTTTCAGCACTTCCACTATTATCGGTATGCCCCGAAAGTTCAATTTCCATATTTGGATTTTCTTTCATCATATCAACAAGTTTATTCAATTCAAAATAAGATTCGATTAATAATTCGGATTTTCCTTGAGGAAAAAGAACATTTTTTAAAACAATTGTCTTCCCAACTTCAATTTTTTGCAAATGAAAATCAAATTTTCGTTCAAAACTTTCATCATTAATTGAAAAATTAAACTCTTGTGCATTAGACAGGTAATTATTTGTCTTTGATTTAATTAAAATACGCTCGGCAAACTTTGTTAAAACACTAAATTCACCCATTTCATTGGTTTGAGTGGTCATTAATTCGTTACCAAGAGTATCGAGAACAAAAACGGAAGCACTGCGTAAAACTCCACCAGTATTCAAATCAAAAACCTTTCCAAAAATTGAAATCTGTTGTTTATATTTTTCTTCTTGTATAAGCCAAAATAAATCATCGGGTTTTAATTTTTCGGCAATTTTTTTATCCGATTCTTTAATTGGCGGGTGCACCACTTCGATATAATCAATTTTTATATCGGCAAATTTTCCGATTGTAAAACCCATTTCATAACCGTATTGCCCTCTGTAAGGCGATGATAATACCAAAATATTATTTACAAAAAAATTCATATTTTGGGCATTTTTTTCAATTCTTAAAACAAGTCCATCGACATTTTTAAAGGCTGGAAAATCAGTCCAAGCTAAATAATCTAAACTTAAATTGTGTTTATTTCCCCAAATACGTACTTTTCCGGTATTTGTAATTTGAAAATAAAAACCATTATGATTATCGCGGCTGTGCCAAATTAATCCGGCAGTTTGCTCAACATCATAATTTAAAAAAGCAAGCTTGGTTTCGATAACAAAATTACTATCGTTGCATAGAAATAGATTTCTAACATAACGAGCAGGTGCTTCGATAGAACTTAAATTATTGATATACAGACAACTATCTTCAATATAAGCGTTCAGTTGCCTATTAGGATCGTATTCCCATTTGTAGGTATTATCACCAAAATCATCTCTAAAATAAACATTTTCTTGCGAAAAAAGAGATAAAAACAATAAAATAAAAAGATTAACTAAAACAAACGATTTCATAATTATTTATGTTAAAATAGAAAAAAAGATAAAAATTTATATTAATATTTTCTGAAAAGTTCGTCAGGATTATTTTTATAATTTTCAGGGTCTTCAAGTTTTCCTTTGTTTTGTTCAAATTCAAGTAACCGCTTGGTTTCTTCTTCATCAAGTTCATCTTGATTTTTTGCAACTCCAAAAATATAAATAATTTCGCGTTCAATTTCTCCGGTATTTGTATAATAAATCCACTTTCCGTGTTTATGCCCTCCGGCATAATACCCTTTTATTTCGGGGCGTCCATTTGCATAAAATTGGTTATAAACACCAGTTCTCTGGTCATTTTTATTTACAAATTCGGTTTTTACATTTCCATTGGTAAAAAATTCGCGCGAAATTCCATGTAAAATTCCGTTTTGCCATGTAACAATTTGTGCCATGTTTCCACTCGGAAAATACTTAATATCAGCACCATGCTTTTTGCCGTTTTTGAAACCTTCTTGCATTACCAAATAATGAATTTTTCCACTTTTTACCGAAAGTTTTTTTTCTTCGGCTTCGGCTTCCGCCAAATTTCTGTCGGTAGAATAATATTTCCAAGTGCTATCTTTTTGAGTGCCACGATAAAAACCTTCGGCTATTAATATTTCTTGGTTGTCGTAAAGTAAAACACTCGCAAAATCTTCTCCTTCAATAGGATAGGTTAATTCTGCCTGAATTTTTCCATTTTCATGATACCGCAAAACTTTTCCAATTGGCATATCGTCCTTAAATCGAGCCTCGTAAGCTACTTGTCCGTTGGAATAAATTTTCCGCCAAAGTCCTTGTTTTAAACCTTTTTCATCGGTAACATTGGGTCCAATTTTGGCTTTAGCCTCTAAATCAATTCCGATGGCTGAATTTTTATTTTCATCAATTAAACCGTTTAACTCTTTGAATTGCAAGGTTGTATCATTATAAATTGTAGCCAATTGATTGTAAAAATATTTTGACTCTTCTTTACTTTTTTCATAAACAGAATTTGCAAATATATGTGTTTCGGCTTGAATAATCTCTGTTTTTTCAATAAACTTTTGCTTAAACACATCTTCTTTGTCTTTAATTTGTGCTGTTTTAAGATTTTGAAGTGTTTTTTTCAATAATTTATTTTTTTCTTTTTCACTTTCAGCCAATTTATACATTTCAAAATTAGAAAAGGCTACATAATAATAAGGAAATGGCTGTTTTTTATCTTTTTCGGAGTATTTTTCGGCTTTCTCTATACAATCTTCATATTTTTGGGCAACAAACAATTCTTCTAATTTTGGAAATTCTTCATTCTGTGCCTTTAAAAAGTTACTATAAAAAAATAGTATTAGTGCGAAACTTATTTTGAATAATTTCATATTTTTATATAATTAAATGTTTTCAATTTTATTTTTTCCTATTTATTCAAATACAAAGATTGTTCCTAATTTTAATACCACAAAATTTATTTTTTCAAATTTCAAAATAAATTCTTTTACGAAACTCCTCCCACTGAATTTTTAAAATGTATTTACCCGATTTTAAATTATTTTTTAAAATAAAAACGCCGTTTTCACTTTTTAATTTTTTTTCTACATATTTCTTTTTATTGTTTCCATCGCGAATAATTACTTTAATTGAGCGTAAATACTTATCAGGCAACTCAATAGTTATATCTTCTCCTTTTTTTATTTCATGCACAAATACCTTATTCATATAACCAATATCTGTTCTAAATTGCTTAATTTCAGGATTTTTATATTGATTATATAAAAAATTTCTCATATAATTTATCACAATATCTTCTTCTTTTGAATATGTTTTTGGATACATAAATTTGTCAAAAGGACAATGCCCTTTATTTTCAAAAATATGAAAAACATAATCAAGCCCTACATTTTTAGCTCGTATCGAAATAGGTAACGCACCAAAAGTCTCAACTTCAGGCACTTTAGGAATAAAAAAAGATATAAAAAAGCCTACTTTCATCTCAATTTTACCGTGCCTAAAAGGGACAAAATAATCTTGGTCGCCGTGCATAATCAAAAGCGGCGCATCTCCTTTTCCTATCCAAGTCGTATCGCCAATAACGCCCGAAAGAGATATAACTCCTTGAACTTTAGATGAATAACCTTCATTTCCCGATTTGCCTTCAAAACCTCCTAATGCCTTATAATCCAAACACTTAAAATCTACGGTATCTTTTAAATAAGCCGCCTGCAAAGCCAGCAATGCACCTGCCGAGGAACCTCCAACCACAATAAAATTGGGGTCGATACGAAATTTATTTTCTGTTTCTGCATCTTTTCTAAAAAAACGCACCGCTGCTTTCATATCTTGCGTTGCTCGCAAAACAGTAGCTTTACCGCGGGCTTGCTCGTTTTTCTCTTTACCAAAACCACGTCTGTAATCAATACTTGCAACAGTGTAGCCAAATTTGGCAAATTGTAAAGCCAAAGTTCTTATCAATCCATTTTTTTTACTTCCGGCTAAAAAAGCTCCCGGATATGCCAAAATAATTAAAGGTCGTTTGTCTAAAGTATCCTTTTTAGGCTGATAAAAATCTAAAAAAAGTTCTTGTTTTTCACCTTTGTAAGTTAAATTTTCCCCGTATTTTATATTTTCTAAAACTTCTACTTCAAAAATAGCATCTAAAAATCTTTGACCGCCAAAATACAAAGTCGATTGTGCATTGTTTTTTATTGTAAAAATTATAAAAAAGTATAAAAAAATATATTTTTTTGCATTCATAATTTTTAAAAAAAAGTTGTCCATTTTAAACCGTTAAAATTTGTCAAGTTTTTAAATGTTTACTATTTCATAATCAATTTGTTACGAAAATATAAAAACTCAATAGCTGACCTTTATTTGTATAGCAAACGAAAATAAATTAAACTGTAAAATTAACACAAAACTATAAAATCTATTTGCCATAAGACTATAAAAAAAATTAAAATGTGTTAAAAAAAAAAAGCTTCTTGAAAACAAGAAGCTTTAATATTTAATAAAAAAAATTATTTCAATTATTCAACAGTTACTGTTTTTTCGTCGCTTTGCCATAAACCGTGTTTTGTGCAATAAGCCATAGCTACAAGTTTAAGATTTTTTTGCGGAACAATATAAAAATCAACTTCTACGTTAGCGGCAACATTTCCGAAAGTTCCGGGAGGAAAATGAGTTTCTGCTAAAAAAGTTTCGCCGTTCCAAAGTTGAACATATTTAATGTAATGGTCAAAGTCGTCGGGGTGTTTATATTGGTCGCCAACTTTCACTTTTACTTTAAATTTTTCACCTTTAACAGCCGCATCTTCGCAATGTACAAAAGCAGAATGTCTGTCAATGTAGTCTTTTTTAGCCTCGCGTTCTATTTGGCTAATATCCTCATATTTATTAATTTTTGGCATAATATTATCTATTAAAAGAGTTTTACATATTAAATTATTTTATTCTGCAATATTAAAACATATTTTATTTAATTGCAAAAAAAACAAATTAATTTTTTCTTATTTTTTCTTAAAAAAAATTAAATTACTGAAATATATTACATTACAAAAAAATACAAAAATATTTTTTTTTGCAAGATAATCTTTTTTTTTAATAATGTGGAAAAAAAAATATTTGTATAAAAAAAATATCCTTTTTCAGATAAATAACAAATTGAATATTGTATAATTTAGATTTTCAATGATTTACAATAAATTAAAGAATTATTTAAAATATGAAAATTTGTTGTTAAAACTTTTTTATTTTCAAGAAAAGAAAATGACATTTGTTAAAATCAAGTTTGTAAATATCTTTGATTCAATAACATATTTTTTTAAAAACAAAAAAAATAAAAAAATAACACTAAAAAAAATAATACAACGACAATTTTAAATTCTTTTTTAGGATAATTTATTTAGATTAAAAAATTAATTTCTAAATATTTAAGTTCCGTTCAATATTCTTATAAATACGGCATTTTTATTTTTTTTCAAAAAAAAATTAAAAAAAATATTTTTTTTCAAATATTTTTCTTAACTTGCAATGAAAGTAATAAAAAGTTTTTTTTGGAAAATTTTAAATCTGAAAACGTCTAAAAATGAAACTTTTTAGCTATTTTTTTGAAAAAAACATGTAAAAAACAAAAATTATAATACTTTTAACGACTTCTAAAACTTAAATATTATGAATGTAGATAAAAATAAAATTCTTGTACCGGTAGATTTTACAGAGGTTTCCAATGCTGCTATTCAACATGCGACACTTTTGGCAAAACAAATAAATGGTGAAATAAATTTATTGCACGTAATTGAAAAGCCATTTATTTTTATCGGACGTAAAAATAGGTACGAAGACCAAATTATTGAAGCAGGTACTCAAAATCGACTTCAAGAATTGGCAGACCGCATTGAAAAAGAAGAAAATTTGCAGACCGATATTTTAGCGGTTCAAGGCAATATTTTTGATACGATAACCGCCGTAGCCAGCGAAATAGGTGCAAATTTTGTGGTTATGGGCACGCACGGGGTTAAGGGCATTCAGCATCTCACCGGAAGTAATGCCTTAAAAGTTATTTACCATTCGCCGGTTCCATTTATGCTTACTCAAAGCAAAGGTCCTGCTAATCAGATGTATGACAACATTGTTTTTCCTCTCGATTCGCAACACGAATCGATACAAAAAACGGATTGGGCAATATTTTTTTCGAATAAATTTAATTCAAAAATCAATATTTTAATTCCTACCGAAACAGACAGCTATTTAGCCAAACGAGTAAAAAATAACTTGGGATATGTAAAAAGCAAATTTGAGAAGTTTGGAATTTCTTATACCGTTAATGTTTCTACGCGCGATAGCGCATATTTGGCTGATGAAACAAATCGTTATACAGCCGAAATTAATGCCAATTTAATTTTAATTATGATTTATCCGAGCAGAGGAGCGGGTGAATTTTTTATTACTCCTGCGCAACAAAAAATGATTTCAAATCCCAATGAAATTCCGGTAATGTGTATAAATCCGGGTGCTTTATTTACTTTACAAACCATTGCTTAAAGTTATAAAATAAATTTTTACTATCCGAAAGTTTTTTTGCTTTCGGATAGTTTTTTTTAGAAATTGTAGCTCAATCCGGTAAAAAAAGTAAAGTAATAGGGACGATAATAAATCGGGTAATTTTTATTGATGGGAACCAACGAATATTTAAAACTCGGTTCTACGTTGAGCGACATTTTTTTGCCCAATTTATAAGCCACTCCTACTCCTAAATTGCTGTTATAGATGAATTTATTAATGTTATTGGTTGTTCCGATTTCATATTTTTGAGTTTCGGATTGTAAAAAAACTCTGTTTTTGAGTAAAATATTGGTACTGAAACCGCCAATAATATTAACGGAAAACTTTGAATAATCTTGCAATAAATTAAATTTCACATTGAGCGGAATTTCAAGATATTCAAAATTTTGTAAAAGTTCAATTGTTTGTTTTGCTTGTAAAATCTCATTTTCATTGGTTTGCCAATTCGAGAAATTGTGCTGATTGTTTATAGAAATATCGCCGGCTGAAGTTGTCAAAATATATGTCTTTTTTTGAATTTCTTCTACTAAATTTTCCGGTATATTTCCATTGGTCTGACCGAGAGTTGTTTTATAAATGCCCGAAAAAACAGCCCAACGCGATTTGGTTTTGTATTCCAAACTCACACCCGAAGCAAAAGAATAAGTGCCTTGCTCGTTTTCGTCGTAGAAATCTTTGTTTTGAATTTCCTTGGTTACACCATCGGCATTTGCCCTTCTAAGCTCCGAAAAATCAGAATTTATTTCAGAAAATCGATATGAAAAAACCGGTGAAAAATAACCACCAACTATCCAACCGTTTCGAGTGTTTTTTTCTTTAAATTTAATCGTAAGTTCAGTGCTGTTTTCGGTATAATCACGTGTAGTCGAATATTTTTTAACTTCTTGTTTCATACTGGTAATCAGACTGATTGTATCACGATTTTGAGCCAACAAATTTTCTTTTGAAAATTTGGATTTATTCAATTTTTCCAAATTAATTTTTTCTTGAGAAGAATTGACCGTAAAAATCTGTTTTTTATATTCCAAACGTGCCATAGTTGAAAAATTATTCTGGTAATTTAAGTTGCGTTCTAAATTGAATTTTTGTTTTTTGGCACTTGCTTTCTTCACTTGGCTGACTAATTTTTCGATTGGTAAATCCAATTGATTGTTTGAAAGGTCGTTGTCTTCGATAATTGTTTTAATTTTCGGGTTTTCACTCAAATTGTTCTTTTCATAATTGGTAAATAACAAACCCGATGTAAATGAGAGAAGTATAGCAATGGAAGCGGCTATTGTTCTCAATAAAAACATTCGTTTTTTGCGAACATTTACCGAAACTTTTTCTGAAACATTTTGCCAAACGAAATTAGGAACAGCTTCTTCATGATTTTCCAAACCTTGTTTGAAAAGTAAATCTATAGAAGTTTTTTCCGCTTCTGAAGTTAAATTATTATCCAATTTTTGCGAAATATTATTCCATATTTTTTCGGGTACTTCACTTTCAAAATCGGTTAAGCTTTCGCTGAAAAGCACATCAATTTTTGCGTTTTCAATCGGATTTTGAACCTTTTCATCGAGTTTTTGCGAAATAGCATTCCAAAGGTTTTCAGGAACTTCGCTTTCAAAATCGGTTAAACTTTCGCTGAAAAGCACATCAATTTTTGCATTTTCTATCTGATTTTTGGGGTTTTCATCAAGTTTTTGCGAAATAGTATTCCAAAGGTTTTCGGGAACTTCGCTTTCAAAATTGGTTAAGCTTTCGCTGAAAAGCATATCTATTTTTACATTTTCTATCTGATTTTGAGCTTTTTCATCGAGTTTTTGCGAAATAGCATTCCAAATGCTTTCGGGAACTTCGCTTTCAAAATCGGTTAAGCTTTCGCTGAAAAGCACATCAATTTTTGCGTTTTCATTCAAATTATTGGGATTTTCACCAAGTTTTAGAGCATTTTCATCGAGTTTTTGAACAATTTTTTCCCAGAGCGAAGAAGAAATCTCCACTTCTTGGTTTTCTAAACCGTTTTTGAACAAAAAATCAATATGTTTTTGCTCGTTTAACATGCGCTTTGTTCTTTCTTTTTTAAAAAATACATTTCATTTACTTTATCTTGCAACACTTTGCGTGCGCGTGCCAGATTTGATTTCGAAGTACCTTCGCTAATTCCCAATTGCTGGGAAATTTCTTTGTGCGAATAGCCTTCAAGGGCATACAAATTGAAAACAATTTTATATTGCGGACTAATCGACCCAATGATTTCCATTAATTCGTTTGCCGAAATATTATCAATCAAATCGTTGTAACTCAATTGCTCTTCATAAGGTTGATAATCGTCGATTGAGTACAATTTATTTTCGCGCCTATATCGCTCAAGGGCAGTATTTACGACAATTCTCCTCACCCAACCTTCAAAAGAGCCTTCGCCGGAATACTGGGAAATTTTATCGAAAATCTTTATAAAAGCATCTTGAATAATGTCTTCGGCTGCGGTTCTATCCTTAGAATAAACTAAGGCAACCGTAAACATTTTTCTTGCAAATAGCTGAAAAAGCTTGGCTTGTGCCTCGCGTTTTCCTGCTTTACAATTTTTAATTATAATTTGTAGCTCTTCCAAAATTTAAATTTTTTAGTCAGTTATTTTTTTTCTGAGCAAATTTAATTTCTTTTTTAGTTTTTTGCAAATATAAACTGCTAAAAATTCATTTTCATAATAAAATAGTAGTTTTTCAGAAAAAGAAAATTGAATTTTCAGCAGATTTATATTTTAAAATTTTACCCCTAAAAAAAATTTTAGAACCTTTAGCCAAAGATGCACAAGGGGTTCGATTCGTTGCGTTGGTTTTATTTTTTTTTGAAAAAAAAGGAAAATTTTTTAAATTTCAAATTATATTTTATTTTTGTAAAAAAAATTAAAAAAAAATTAGCCTCAAACGATTAAATTTAGTACAAAATGGATTTTTTATTTGCCCCCAATGCGTGGATTGCATTATTAACGCTAACTTTTTTGGAAATAGTACTTGGAGTGGATAACATAATTTTTATTTCAATCGTTTCCAACAAGTTACCTGCCGAAAAACAAGAAAAAGCACGGAAAACCGGACTTTTTTTAGCTCTATTTTTACGAATTGCCATGTTAATTTCTGTGGTTTGGGTAATTCATCACCTTACAAAGCCCCTTTTTACTATCATGGGAAAAGGTTTTAGTGTTCGTGAGATAATATTATTTTCGGGTGGTTTGTTTCTTTTAGCGAAAAGCGTTTCCGAAATCGGACATAAAATGGAAGGAATACAACACGAAGTAACTACCAGAGCTACAACGGTTTGGAATGTGATATTTCAAATTGCCATGCTCGATATTGTATTCTCTTTTGATTCTATTCTTACGGCGGTTGGGCTTTCGGACGACGTGCTAATCATGATTATAGCGGTAGTGGTCGCTTTATCGGTAATGATGGCTTATGCCGGAAAAATAAGCCAGTTTATTTCGCAAAATCCTACGCTCGAAATTTTAGCTCTTTCGTTTTTAATTTTGATAGGATTTATGCTGGTTTTGGAAGGTTTTCACATCGAAATACCCAAAGCGTACATTTATTTTGCGGTTTTCTTTTCTTTAACGGTGGAAGTTGTGAATATGAAAATTAGAAAAAAAAGGCTAAATAAAGATAATTCTTCAAAGTCAGTTCAATAAAAATATTTTTTTGTCTGAATACGTTATTTTTTTTTAATGAATTGAATACCAAAACTTTGCCAAATTTGCATAAAAAAGTTATTTTATTGATAATTAACCTTTTAACAGAATAACAAAAGCAACTTTGGCAAAGTTTTACGAACCATTATTTTAACCAATTGTTTTTTTTATAAAAATAAAATTTGAAAAATTCTTAATTTCTTTTTACTTTTGTTGTTCATTTTTTTTATAAAAAATAAATTCAAAAGAAAATAAATTGAGCGATAAATTATTCATTTTACTATTTCGTTCATTTAACTTGATAATTATTTGAAATACAATTTTTTACAATTGTTAAAAAAACTTTATAAAATTTTAAGAAATGAATTATTTTTCAAATTTTTAAAATAAATAAAAGTATGTATTATAAAAAAAAGAACCACAATTATTTTTTTTGAATTGATTTACAGCTATTTACAAGATAACAAAATATCGTAAATCGTTGTTTATTTGCTTAAAAATATTCAGAATTAAAAAAACTTACAATGAATAGAATACCCGAGTCAGAATTGATTTTAAACGCTGATGGCAGCATTTTTCACTTGCATTTGCTACCCGGCGATATAGCAGACAATATTATTTTGGTTGGCGACCAAGACCGTGTGGCAGTAATTTCAAAATATTTCGATAAAGTGGAAATAAAAAAGAAAAACCGCGAATTTGTAACTCACACGGGTTATTATAAAGGCAAACGGCTTTCGGTAATTTCGACCGGAATTGGTACAGACAATGTTGATATAGTTGTAAATGAGTTAGATGCAATAACCAATATTGACTTAAATTTGCGCCAAGAAAAAGAAATAAAAAAAGTACTCACTTTTGTAAGAATCGGTACTTCGGGTGCTTTACAGCCTGATATTCCGGTAGATACGCCTTTAGTTACAAAATATGCTATCGGATTTGATGGAATGTTAAATTTTTATGCACAGCGCAATTCTGTTTCGGATTTGGATATGGAAAATGCTTTCAAAGAGCATGTTGGCTGGAATAAACTTCTTGCCAGTCCTTATATTGTTAAATCTTCCGATTCGGTTTTCGAGCAGATGAGTAAAGATTTTAGAAGTGGTTTAACTATCTCAGCCAATGGCTTTTATGGTCCTCAGGGACGTATTTTGCGTTTGCCAATAGTGGATTTTGATTTGAACGAAAAAATCAGTCGTTTTGAATACAATGGAATGAAAATTACCAATTACGAAATGGAAAGTTCAGCAATTTATGGGCTTTCGGCACTTTTGGGGCATCAAGCTTTAACGGTTTGCAACATTATAGCAAACCGTATAAGAAAGGAATACAGCAAAGATTATAAAAAATCACTTAAAGTATTGATTGAAAATGTTTTGGATAGAATTGCCGATAGTTAATTTTTTTTTCTTTAAAGTTTACACAAATTCAAATATCCGTAATTAATTGTTTTAACATACAAAAAGCAGATTGTTAAAAATTTGTTTTGTAATCTTTTGCAAATAATTTCGATTATAAATTAATAAAAAAATTTACGTATTTTAAGAATTTAAAAAAAAGTATTTTTATAAATTTTCAAAAAAAATTTTCATTTCTATAAAAAAAATATAATTTAGCATTTCATTTCTATTGTGTATTTTTTTAATACCGCAATTTTATTATATGATTGAGGATAAGGAACTTAAAGCACTTATTAGCTTGCTCGAAGACCCCAGTGAAGATGTTTTTATGCTTGTAAATCAGAAGCTTAAGAGCATAGGCACGCCTATTATACCTCAGTTAGAAAATGCTTGGGAAAACACATTAAATTCATTTTATCAAGATAGGATAGAAAATTTAATACAAGAGCTTCAGTATGAGGAACTAACAACAGAGTTGAAAAACTGGACAGATAAGCAAACCAACGATTTACTTATCGGTTCGTTTTTGGTTACCAAATTCAAATATCCGAATTTGAATCTTGAAGAATTGAATAAGCAAATCGATGTTTTGATAAAAGATGTGAAAGAGATTTATGATGAGCGTTTTACGCCTTTAGAAAAAATAAAAGCGATTAATCACATCTTGTTTGATGTTCATAAATTTGTTCGCAACGATACTCATTTTTATGCAATAAATAATTCTTACCTAAATAAAGTTCTTGAAACTAAAAAGGGAAATTCTCTTTCTTTGGGAATAATCTATATACTTTTGGCACAAGAATTTAAACTTCCGATTTATGGAGTAAATTTACCAAAAAATTTTATTTTAGCCTTCATGGACGAACGCTTAGCAGACACGCGTTTTAAAGATGATGTTTTGTTTTACATCAATCCTTTTAATCGTGGAGCAGTTTTAGGTAAAAAAGAAATAGACCATTTCCTTATAAGTCAGCAACTTCCAAGTCGTTCGGAATATTATTCACCTTGCAATACTTTGGTAATAATTCACCGTTTATTTTTAAGTTTGATATTTTCTTATGAACAAAAAGGGTTAAAAACTGATGCAAAAGTCCTTGCGCAGTTAGCTGAAATTGTTAAAAATAAAATTTAATATCTTTTTTTAAGATTTAGGATTTTCGGAAAGATGAATTACTTCTATTGTGTTGTTTATCAATTCTATAGACAAACCATCATAAGCAAAAAAAACATTTTCGGGCAAAAATTTCTCTTCGTATGTATGCTTTCCCATCAAATGAGAAATGTGAGTTAAAAACGCCATTTTAGGCTTAATTTTATTTATAACTTCCAAGCTTTCAGACAAGTTGAAATGCGAAATGTGCTTTTCTTTGCGCAAAGCGTTCAAAACCAGCACATCAACATTCTTAAGTTTTTCAAATTCGATAATGTTATTCGTATCGGTAATATAAGCAAAATTTTCTAATCGAAACCCCAAAATTGGCAATTTGTAGTGCATCACACGAATAGGTGTAACCGGAATTTGGTTGATAAAAAAAGTTTCTTCGCAAATAGAATGCAATTGCATTTCGGGTATTCCGGGATATTTAAAATCGGCAAATACATAGGCATATTCTCTTTTAAGTGCTTGAAGTACACGCTTTTCGGCATAAATATCACATGCCTTTTTCATTACATAATTAAAAGCTCTAACGTCATCTAAACCTCCAATGTGGTCTTTGTGTTCGTGAGTAAGTAACACAGCATCAAGCCGTTCTATGTCTTCTCTGAGCATTTGTTGTCTAAAATCGGGACCTGCATCTATCAATAAATTTTGCCCGTTTATTTCAATCAAAACCGAACTTCTTAAACGATTGTCTTTAAAGTCATAAGATTTACAAACATCACATTTACAAGCTATAACAGGCACACCTTGCGATGTGCCTGTTCCTAAAAATTTAATCTTCATAGATTGCAATAAAATGGATAAAAAAATATACTATTTTACTCTAATTTATATTTTTTACGATTTTCAAAATATTTTAATATTTTATCATTTTCGCCTCCAAGTGATATATTTTCATTCAATTTTTCAATTAAAAAATCAATATCATTTAGATTAAAAAAACTATCTGCAAATTTTTCTAAATTTTCGGTTCGTTTAGCATCGCTTGATTTTAAACGATTTTTAAGTTCATTTTCTAAAAATTTCTTTTTATTTTCCATTTTAGATTCGGTAAACTTTATAATTGTTTCTTTTTCAGTATCTTGTAAAACTCTTGATAGCGTTTCTTTTATCATATCCAATTCGCGTAAACCGAAATTTTCGTTAGAAATAAATGTTTTAAAAGCCGTAATACGCTCATTACCTTGCTTTTGCTGATAAATTACTTCCAATTCTTTGTCAATAACTACACTAACAATTTGGTCAACGGCTATTCGCTTAGCGGCTATACGTTTTTCATTATCAAGCAGATAAGAAACCGGAGAACTATTTATATCATACAATTCTCTAAATTTTGTAGAATGATAAGGGTCATAAACATTGTTAAATTCATACATCTTGTTGTCTTTCACAAAGTTAAACCAATTTTTGGTTTCTTTTATCGTTTTTTCCCAATCGTAAGTCATGCTGTGAATACTAACTGCATAAACCTGAAAATCAAGGTGTTTTATACGATTGAATGCCTCCACCAATTGAGGAGTTGCTTTGCGACAATGGCTACAACTCTCTTCCCAAAACCAAACCAATGTATATTTTGATTTTATAGAATACATTGATTTTAAACCTTTTAGCTTAGCATTAAAATCGTCAACTAACGGAACTAAATTATTTACTAACGTTTGAGAAATAAGTATCGAATCTTGCTTAAATGAGGCTTTACTTTTTGCATTTTTCAAATCGTTTTTGTATGTTTCGGAGTATGGCTTGCCTTTTTCGTTGGTTTTTTCAATTTCAAGAATCAAATTGTCAATTTCCTTTTCAGAAGAAGGTAACTGGTTCATTATTAAATCTTTTGCAGTTCTTCCAATAAATAAAGGTGTTTTCTTTTTCACATCTTCGCGCAATTTATCAATATAACTCTGATTGCTCCAAGTGGCGTATTTTAAGTAATAATGATATGTTTCGTAAATAAAAGCCTCTTCCATTCCCATTATTTGGCTCGAAGCCAAGTGATTATGCAACGTAATAAGCACATAACGCAAAAGCTCGTCATTCGATTTCGGGTTGTTGTATGTTCGTTCCTTTTCCATTTCGGGCTTTTGATAATCTTTTCTAACGACAGCATTACTAAAAATAACTCTATTCATCAAATAATCAACAACTTCTATCATTGTATCAGGCATTTGCGGAATAATTTTTTCTAAATACAATTTAAACTTCGTTTCATAAATAGGTGTTCTAAGTAAACGTGCATCACCAAAATCGAAATTATCCCAAAAATGGATTCTGAAAAAATATAAGTAATCAGGTATTTTTTCTTGAATAATTTGATTTTTCGCATCAATAAAATGCTTTGGCACTTCAACTTCTCTGGTAGCTTTCAAAAAAACAGCAAAAAGCATATTCGGATTAGAAGTTATCACTTCTTCCATTTTTGCCATTACTTCTTTGTTAATTATCTCTATTTCAGCACTTATCTTCTTTTTTTCTTGTTCACTTGCATTTTTTTCATTTTCTCTAAGTTTAGAAGCCTTTTCGTTTTTAGATTTTATAAAACGTTGATAATCATAAAAAACATCATTTTCTTTACTACCTTCGCATTTAAAATGATTTATCATATCTAAAGTATCGTTTTCAACAGAAAAAACTTGGTCTTCATCTAAAAAAATATCAAAATAATTGCGTGTAGGTAAGAAAAATAAGTACATACCACCGGGTAGTTTATTTTTATCTTTAAAAACACCTTCCCCTTTAGCATCAAGCTGTACAGTATCATCGGGGTGAATAGAACCCGCAAAATGATGTCCTAAAATAATTTTTTGGTTAGGAAAGTCTTTTAACTTTACTTTTATCTCATAACCTTGTGAGAATGAGGATAAATAAAGACTTACAATAAATAATAATAATATGAACGATTTTATTTTCATAACAAAACATTAATTTTATAGTTTGTAAATATTAATATAATTTTTTATAATAAATTCAGAATCTCAGTTACATTGTTTTCATTCGAGTATTCTCTTAATAATATTTCTTTACGCATTTCTATTTCAACAAGAGAAAATCTTTTATCAATAAACGATTCTATTTCATTTATAATATCTTGTGGCGAATTAGCAACTATACAAATTTTATCTAATTTTGTGCCAAAGAGCATTTTGTCATTTGCTATGCAAAAACGACTTTCAAACAGAGAATTGATTAATTTGAGCTTTAAACCGGTAGTTTGTAACGTAAATAAAACCGATATTTGAGCATTTTTAATCAATTCTGCCATTTTTTCCGATTTAGGGTTATTAAAAAGTTTAATATTATTAACTTTTTTTATCTTTTCTTGCAATTTTTGTCCGGCATTTTTTCCGGCTACTACTACCTCAAAATCTATTTTACTAAAAACCTTATCAATTAAAAAAAATAAGGCATTTTCATTTTCTTTGACACTCAAATTTCCGTGATAAAGTATGTATTTACCAATTCCAACTTGCGATTTTAGCTCCTCATTTTGATGAAAAGCGGGAATATAAATCGAATTTTTGTACTTTTTTTCAAAATATTCTTGTTCTTTCTGCGAAATAGATAAAATATAATCGGCTTTATGCAAAATACGCTCATAAAACTTTAATTTTATAGCTTCTGTAATAAAATAAAACCATTTAGATGGACTTTTTTCATATTTCGACAAACTAAAGTAGTATTTATGCTCTATATTATGCATTCTAACAATCTTTAAACGCTGTTTTAAATTTTTATGCTTTAAAAAAAAAGTCGAATGCAAACCTTCAAATAGAATAGGAAAATTATCTTGCTCTAAATTACTTAATAATAATGTATTACATCTACTTTTAACAATAAAAGGTTTTGTTGAAAAAAAATATTTAAGTGCTAAAATTCTTGGATAATAATAAACTTTTTTACAGTATTGCTCTAATTCCGTTCTTCGATTGCGACCATAAATAAAACAATGCAAATAAATATCAATTTTTTTTTCATGCAATTTTTTAATTTTATAAAAAATATCTATAACTCCTCCATAATCAGGAGGATATGGAACATCAAAGGAAATAATATGAAGACTGTGTAAACTCATTTGAAAATGTAAAAATAAAGTTTTAAATATTTAAAACACAATAACTTAAACTTATTTTAGCAAGTAAAATAAATTTGTAAAATTATAAATAAAATTTTATTTTATAAAGTAAAAATAATAATAAAAATTTAATAAAAAAAAACAAAATCAAAGCTAATATCGTTTTTTTTGCAAGATGCAATTTTTTTTTGAAATACGCTAATTTTTTTTACTTTTGTGCTTTATTTCTAATATAAACAAACAAATATTGAGCAATGAATTTAGAAAAGTTGATTGTTGAAAAAGTAAGAATAGCATTACAAATGCTTTACAATCAAGATGTTGATGATAAATTGATTCAAGTGCAAGCTACACGCAAAGATTTTAAAGGCGATTTTACCGTAGTAGTTTTTCCATTTTTAAAATTATCAAAAAAGAAACCGGAAGATACAGCAGCAGAAATTGGCGACTTTTTAAAAAATAACGTTGCTGAAATATCTGATTATAATGTAATTAAAGGTTTTTTAAATCTAACAATCAGTACTGTTTATTGGATAGATTTTTTTAATAAAAACATTCAAAATGCTCAGTTTGGAATAAAAAAAGCAGGTGAAAAATCTCCTAAAATAATGGTAGAATATTCTTCGCCAAATACCAATAAACCTTTGCATTTGGGACATATTCGTAATAATTTATTGGGTTTTTCTATTGCCCAAATTTTAAAAGCTGCCGGAAATCATGTAACTATGGTTAATTTAGTGAACGACAGAGGAATACACATTTGTAAATCGATGTTGGCATGGCAAAAATACAGTAATTTTGAAACACCAGAATCTTCTAACAAAAAAGGCGACCATTTGGTAGGTGAATATTATGTAAAATTTGATACCGAGTATAAAAAAGAAA
This sequence comes from Paludibacter propionicigenes, assembly GCA_020721325.1. Taxonomy (GTDB): domain Bacteria; phylum Bacteroidota; class Bacteroidia; order Bacteroidales; family JAIFNL01; genus JAIFNL01. The sequence continues at coordinate 29,553 of DYNA01000010.1, read as the reverse complement.
TCAAGGATTTAATAGAACAAGGCAAAACAGAAGAACAAGCAAAAAAAGAAGCACCCATTTTACTCGAAGCACAAGAAATGTTAAGAAAATGGGAGGCAAAAACCCCAGAAATATATGGGCTTTGGGAAAAAATGAACGCTTGGGTGTATGCAGGATTTGATGAAACTTACAAAAAATTGGGAGTGTTTTTTGATAAAATATATTACGAATCGCAAACCTATCTTTTAGGCAAAGAAAATGTTCTGGAAGGCTTGAAAAATAGGGTACTTATACAAAAAGAAGATACATCGGTTTGGGCAGATTTGACCAATGATGGTTTAGACCAGAAAATTTTATTGCGTTCTGACGGAACATCGGTTTATATAACTCAAGACATTGGAACAGCCATTTTACGGTACAATGAATTTAAGCCCGATATTATGACTTATGTAGTTGGTAATGAGCAAGATTACCATTTTAAAGTTTTATCGCTCATTTTGCAAAAATTAGGTTACGATTGGGGCAAAAAACTTTTCCATTTATCGTATGGAATGGTGGAACTGCCTGAGGGAAAGATGAAATCGCGCGAAGGAACAGTAGTTGATGCCGACGATTTAATTGCTGAAATGATAGAAACCGCTCGAAAAACATCGCAAGAATTGGGAAAACTTGATGCTCTAAGTGCCGAAGATGCTGAAAATGTGTATTTTACAATAGCAATGGGAGCATTAAAATATTTTATATTAAAAGTAGATCCACGCAAGAATATGACTTTCAATCCGAACGAATCCATTGATTTTAACGGAAATACAGGTCCATTTATTCAATACACCTATGCACGCATACAATCAATTTTGCGCAAAGCAAAAGAACAAAATATTGAATTGCCAGAAAAGGTAGAAAATTCAATTTTCCTTCACGAAAAAGAAGTTGAATTGATAAAAAACCTTCATTTATTGCCCGAAATAATTCAAGAAGCGGCTCAAAACTATAGTCCGGCACTGATTGCTAACTATATTTACGATTTAGTGAAAGAATTTAACCAATATTATCACGAATTTTCTATTTTGAAAGAAGAAAATAAAGAAATTCGTAAATTTAGACTGCTTTTATCACGTTTTGTAGGCGATTCGATAAAAAATATGATGCAATTACTTGGAATCAACGTTCCGGAGCGAATGTAATTAATTACACTTTTTAAAATAAAGCAAACAGTTAAAAAAAAGCCGGAAAACTTATAAATTTCCGGATTGTAAATCCAGAAGTCTTTTGGTTAAATCGGCGTCTATTCCCGTGTTCAAAGCTTCAAAAAATTCAGCACGCTCATTGTCAGTGAGTTCGGGCGATTGACGGTCGCCGGTAATTCGATAATATTTTTCGGTTAATGAAGTCAAATTTTGAAAATACTTTGAATGGTATTTAATTTTTACGTCCGAAGCATTTTTTGTAGCCGTTATTTGAGATACAAGTGCCTCAATATCAGGTCTTAAAATTACTCTGACTTCCTTTTTAACCGCCTCTTTATCAATAGTAAGTTCCGATTTTTTTAAAATAAGCATGGTCAATTTTTTTTCGATAAAAGTTTCGTATTTCTTATCTATCAAAATCAAAACTTTTGCAGCTCTATGTGCAGCATTTGCCGAAAGGCGACTACCAAAAATGACCAAAACAACCAATAATCCAATTGCTATTAACGATATTTCTGCAAGAAAACTCATAATTTTATATTTTTTTAAAGTAATTTAGCGACTACTATTCCAGTTTGTATTTTGCTGTCTTTCAACATGTTTTGTATCGTTTTTTCCGAAATTTCCACTTTCATGGTTTTACTCGAAGCATGAAATAAATGAAGATTTCCATCTACATGAATTGCCAAACCGGTATGCGTAATATCCAAACCTTCCAAATTGGTTGTAATTCCAATTATTGAACCGTCCGGAATTTGATTTTTATATTTATCTATCTCATTTTCAGGAATATAATAATAATCCAATTTACTTAATTCGCTTTCCTTCATTTTTAATTTATTAAACAAAGAATCATTTGCCAATTTTGGATATTTTTCACGATTTTCAGTCATAATTGAAAATTTTACAACGCGTTTTTGATTGGAAAGTTCTTTTGCAAAAAGTTTAACATTTTGAGCTTTTTCATTTTCCAAAAGCCAATCGGAAAAATAATGTAAACGCGAAGCATAATCGTCAATTTTTGCATTTCGATAACGCAAAGCTTGCAATGTATTTACATAATCCTGAATTTCAACAGATTGCATTTTAATAACTTTACTTAAAGCACTGCAATTTTCTACAAATGTAACGCAATCTAATTGGCGCAAATTTATTACTAATTTTTCGGGTTCATTTTTATCTAAAACTCCTCCAACATACTCAGTACCAAGTAATTCTTTCCCAACTAAAACAACAATATTGCCCATTTCTTTCTCAAACCAATTGTTTTCTTTTGCTTTTTTCAAAATTGAAGAAATAATTTTTAAATCTTCCGGCTCAATATTATAGTTGTTATTTTCCGAGCGTTGAATTGTATCATTCTTATTATCAGATACTTCATCATTTTTTACTTGACTGTTTACACAAGCAGAAAGATAAATTCCAAAAAAAATAAACCAAACAATTTTTTTCATTTTTGTATAAAAATTAAATTCGTTGTAAATTTCCGACTTCAAATTTAATAAAAAAAACTTTTTAAACAAAAATATTTTTTTTTATGATAAAATCTTTTAAACCAATAGTGTTTGAAAATTCAAAAATATTGATTTTGGGAAGTATTCCGGGTGTTATTTCTTTGCAAAAGTCTGAATATTATGGAAATAGACAAAATAGTTTTTGGAAAATAATGTTTTCTATTTTTGAAAAAGAATTTTCAGAAAATTATTTTGAAAAAATTAATTTATTGAAAATAAACAATATAGCACTTTGGGACGTTATCGAAACTTGCCAACGCGAAGGCAGCTCAGACTCAGCAATTGCCAATGAAAAAGCAAACGATATAAAAAATTTATGTCATAAATATCAGAACATCAAACACATAGTATTTAATGGACAAACGGCAGAAAAATATTTTAAAAAGCACCTAAAAACCATTGAAAACATAAAATTTTATACATTTCCTTCCACAAGTGGCGCCAATGCACGAATGAGTCTTGAAAAAAAATTGGAAATCTGGAAAAAAATTCTTTTTTTAAACTCATTATGTATCTAATTTTCAACAATTTAGATTTTTAACACTTTTTTAACTATATTTTTTCGCATTCCGATTAAACCTTTTTCAAATTTTTGCATCATATATTCAAACGCGTTTAAAACAAATAATTTTTTTTTTAAAAACTTTATTAATATTTTGAAATTATGAAAAACTTAAAATTATCGTTCGTTTTGGCTTTTTTAACATTAGCCCTTTTTCTTTTCTCATCGTGCGAAAAAGAAGAAAATTTGCAAATAGATGAAAATACACTAACCGACATTGAAATGACCGAAGATGCTTTTGAACTTACTGAAATAGAAGAAGTTACAAACTTTATAGAAGGCGTAAAATCGGAAGATTCAAAAAAAACTTTTGAATGTTTTGAAATAATTGTGCATGAAAACGAAAACGGTCAATTTTGGCCTCACAGCGTAACCATTTCATTTAGCGATAGTTGCGTAGGTCTTGATGGAAACGTTTTTAGAGGAAAAATTCACGTAACCCAAAGTGCTTATTGGAAAACTCAAGGGGCAACTCGCACCACCACTTTTGAGGATTTTTCGATAAATAACTACAAAGTAGAAGGTACTAAAGTGGTAACTAACAATGGGTTAAACGAAAATCAAAATCTTTCGTTCACACGCACCATTACCAACGGAAAAATAACCACACCCGACGGCACGGCTTCAATTACGCACAATTCTACCCGCACATGGGAATTAGTGGAAGGCTTCGGCACCGACACTTTTTTAGATAATGTGTACGAAATCAGTGGCACAGCTAACGGAACTACTTGGACTGGAGGTATTTACTCAAAAACCATAACCGTACCGCTCACAAAACCAGCCGTTTGTTTATTTCCAACCAATGGAAAAGTAGAATTGGTTTTAAACAGCCAAGAACCAATGGTTTTAGACTACGGCGACGGCACTTGCGATGCAAAAGCGACCATAACACGCGGCGACCAAGTAAAAGAAATTATATTGGGAAATAGATTTAGAGGTAAAAACAATTAATTTGTGCAATTTTCTAAAAACCAGTTAATCAATAGTTTAAAAAGATTTTCCGAAAGGAAAATCTTTTTTTTTATTTTTTATAAAAAAGAAATCCAAAAAATATTGTTATTTATTCAAAAAATTTGTTAATTTGTAGTTTGAATTAAAAAAAAAAACGCAACGGATATCATCTTTTTGAATAAAAAATAAATTTTTTACTGTGAAAACAAAAAATATAGGTCTTTTTCTTTTGATGTTTTTTCTTACTACAAATCTATTTGCAGAAGGAAAATTAACGGTTTTTATCAATTTAGAAGAAAACGGAAAACTTTTGCTCGATGCTAAAGTTACAGCAATTTCAAACAACGATACGGTAACTATAAATGGCACAAAATCAAAAAAATACGAAATGATTTTGCAATTTGGAACGATTTACAAAGTAGAAGTATCGAAAAAAGGATATTTATCAAAACATTTTACGGTAGATACTCGTTTCCCAACAACGCTGCGAATGAATGATTATCAAGTAGATATAAGTTTAAGGCTTTTCAAATTATATCCTGAAATTGACTACAAAGAATACCAATCGAGTGTGATAAAAATAAATTTTGTAGGAAATAGTGCTGGCGGAGATTTTAGATACAACATCAATAGTTTTCAAAATCAACAAAAATTAGATAAAAGTTTAGATGATAAACTAAAAAAATTAAATGACGGCAAAATAGAAGAAAACGAAAAAGTAATCAAGGATTTAACTCCGGCAACACTCGAAATTTTTGAAAAAAAATACAAATTAAAAGCCGAAAACGAAGCCAACGGAATAGTAGCTCAAGCCTATTCTGCCTCAAACGAAATACGACAACGTGCCAGAGAAAATGCTGAAATAGAGTATAATAGAATAATAGCTTCGGCAAAAGAACGTGCAAAAAGCAACGAAGAGTCCAATCTTTCGTACATCAATTCAGAAAAAAGCAAGCAACTCATCAATGAAAACAAAGACAAGCTGAAAAACAACACTTTACCAACTGAAAGTGAAATAAAAGAAAAGCAAAAAAAATATGACAAATTGGCAAACAAACCCACTAAAAGCCTGAAAGACAGCATAGAACTACACATAGCAGACCTTTCGCTCCAAAAAGACAAAGTAAGCAAAGCAAAATACATCTTAGAATTGATGAAATTGCGAGCTAAAACGCACGAAGACAGCATGTTAATACAAGAACGAGAAGCTGAAATATTACTTGCCGAAAAAGAAATTTCGGAAACTGAAAAAGCCCTTCTCTATGCCAACAATAAAATTCAACTTCAAGAGTATCAAATTAAAAATCAGCGAATTATAGTAATTGGAATTTCAATATTTTTAGCTTTGGTTTTAATTTTCTTCTTTGTTTTATACAAAAATTACAAACAAAAGCAAAAAATGAATTTGGTTTTGGCTCAAAAAAACGAAGAAATAACTGACAGCATCGAATATGCACAAAAAATTCAAACCGTAATTTTACCGGAACTCTCCGATTTAAAAGAAATTTTTAATGATGCGTTCATTTTTTTCAAACCCAAAGACATTGTTTCTGGTGATTTTTACTGGGTAAAAACCATAGAAAATACCACCTTTTTTTCTGTAATCGACTGCACCGGACACGGCGTTCCGGGTGCCATTGTCAGCATTATCGGTTTTGATGGTTTAGAACGAGCCGTCAATGAATTTGGTTTGCGACAACCTGCTAAAATACTTGATAAATTAAATGAAATAGTTACTTCTATCCTTTCAAAATCAGTAAAAGCTGGCGTAAAAGACGGAATGGATTTGGCATTTTGTAGTTTTTCCTACAACACGTTTATTTTGGAATTTGCCGGAGCGCACAATCCGATTTATATTGTAAGTAATAAAAGCCAATTAACTGAAAATGAGAATAATATAGAGCCAAACCTTGCAAATGAAAATTTATTTTTATACGAAATAAAAGCCGACCGTCAAGCGATAGGAAATAGCAGCAAACCTTTTAAAAATCACACAATTAAGCTTTCAAAAGGCGATTACATCTATTTATTTTCCGATGGTTTTGCCGACCAATTTGGCGGTGAAAATTTAGATAAATACAAATATAAAAATTTCAAAAAATTACTCCTTGATACACAAAAACAAAAATTAGAAGACCAAAACAATCTAATTTCCAACACATTAAATAATTGGAAAGGCACTTACGAACAAATTGATGACATTTCAATAATGGCAATTCGGATTTAATTTTTTAAACCGAAAAATATTTTTCAAGCTCAGGCAAAGTTGTTGAATTGGTTTCTAAATCCTTGATTATTTTTCCGTTTTCGAGCAAGCAAATTCGCTTGCAAACATCGGTGATGTGATTCAAATCGTGGCTGGAAATCAGCAAAGTAACTTGTTTTTCAGAATTTAAAGCTTTCAAAATATTTTTGAGTTGAATTTGAGAACGCGGGTCGAGGTGTGCAAAAGGCTCGTCAAGAATTAGAATTTCCGACTCGCCAATCAATGCGGCTATTATACCGATTTTAACGCTGTTGCCTTGCGAATAATCGCGAATAAATTTGCGACTTGTCAAAATGTCGTCAGGCAAAAAATCTTTGTATGTATTTACCAGATTTTCAATGTATTGAATGTCTTTTTTATACAAACGTGCTATAAATAAAAAAAATTCGCGAGCTGTAAAAAAGTCAATCAAAAAGCCTTCATTTAGGTACGAAGCAGTAAAAAATTTCCAATCTTGGCTTTTTGAAACATCTATATTTTTCAATTCCACCGAACCGCTTCCGGCTTTAAGCAAATCCAACATTAAATAAAATAAAGTGGTTTTTCCGGCACCATTATTTCCCACTAAGCCAAAACTTTCAGCTTCTTTTATGCTCAAATTTTCTACCGAAAGTTTAAATTTTTTATATGCTTTAAATAAATTTTTAATTTCTATCATTTTACTTATTTTTTTCTAAAACCAACCAACATATCATATTTTTGTTTTTCAAAATAAGAAGTTATTTTCTTTAAAATTTTGTTTTTCAATAAAATACCTAAAATTCCTATGCTACTCAAAACAATAAATCCCAAATTTGGAAAATTAAAAAAATGAAACGGGAAATAAATTAACAACGGAAAAACAATTAAAGGTATAAAATTTACAAATTGAATTATATGAACACCTTCGTAATTAAAAAATGCACCTTTCGTGTTATAAACTCTTGTTTTATTCCAAGTAGATAAAAATATTTGAATAAAAATACTTACACCCAAATTGTAAAAAAATGCCGTAATAATTATAAAATAAAACTTAATGCCCCAAAATATATAAAAAGACGATAAAATAAAAGCAAATAAATTTAAACCCACTAAAAAATAATATTTTGAATGAATGTAATTGTTGTAATTTATTGGTTTAGAATGAATTAAATCTGCAAAAACGCTTTCCCATGCAAAAAATAATTGGGCATGTTGAATGGAAAAAACTGAAGTTACAAACAAAGCAAAAAACAACAGAAAGTACTCATTTTCAGAAGATTTTTCACCCCTCAACAAAACAAGTGCATAAGGAATAAAAAACAAGGAAAGGAAAAAATAAGTTTTCGAGCGTTTTCCTCGCCAAAGCATTTTCCATTCCAATTCAATTAAATTTCCAATAATACCCATTTTTCGAAGTAAAAAGAAACCATCAGAATTCTTGGATTTTAATTCTTCCGATTTTTCAAAAGAATCTAAAAAAGTATATTTTTTTAGTAAACTAATTGATAGAAAATAAGTAACACTTAGAAAAAGTATGGGAAGAATAAGCCAAATAGCATTTTTTGAAAATACAAAAATTATTTTTTGAAAATAACCGGAAAAATTTGTATAACTATTCTTTTCCAAATAAAATATACCAATGATTCCAAATACAATACTCAAAATCAGAAAAGGCTTTATTATAAATTTTTTCTTTAAAAGAAAACTTAAAAAATGATTTATAAAAATCAATAAAATTATGGTTATCAACCAATTAAATCCAAAAGACAAACCTTTTTCCACAAAAATTACTTTAACGGTAAAAGGAATAAAAATCAGCAGAGGTAAAAGATTAAAAAAGCTAAATAACGACTTGAAAATAAGAAAGTTATAAATTTTGCTCTTTAAAAGTACCAAAATTAAATACGGTTTGATTTTTATAGATTCCATTTTTTGCATAAAGAATCGTAACACTAAGTCAATCAAGAAGTAATAATATGTAAAAAGTGTAAATTTTTGAACAATATCCGATTGTGGAAAGATTTTTCGCAAAATAACATCAATATAAAGTCCTAAAAATACAAAGTAAAAAACAAAAATCCCAACAAAAATGCCCAGAAAAATATTTATTATGAGATTTTTCCGCCAAAATGTAGAGCGAGTTTTTTCTCTCCACTGATGTATAAAAAAAGTTTTTAGCATGCTGAAAATAAGTAAACCGGTAAAAAAATAAACTTTGTCAAAATAAAAAATTTTGACAAAGTTTTAAAAACAAATCATTTATTTAATTAAAAATTAGATATTTACAAAAGAAATAGCTTTCGCAACTGCTCTTTCAATTCCACTAATATCTTTTCCACCGGCTGTGGCAAAAAATGGCTGTCCACCGCCTCCGCCTTGCATTTCTTTAGCAGCTTCGCGTATGATGTTTCCGGCATGTAAACCTCTATCTTTCACCAAATTATCGGAAATCATAATGGCTAAATTTGGTTTTCCGTCTATTTCTGCACCAATTGCCAAAAATAGATTTTCTACTTCGCCTTTAATTTGATACGCCAAATCTTTGAGCGCATTTGCATTTTCAACAATCACCTTACCCGAAACTATCTGAATATCACCAACTTTTGTAATATTTTTCAACAAATTTACTTTTTCAAGTTTTGCTTGTTCTTTGGCAAAATTTTGCACTTTTTTGCTCAATTCGGAATTTTCATTTAAAAGTTTTTCAATGGCTTGCGTTAAACTACCCGAAGTTTTCAAAAGCTGTTTAATTTCTTTCAGTTGTTGGCTTTCATTGCGAGTATATTCTTCTGCTTTTGAGGCAGTTATGGCTTCAATTCGGCGTATTCCGGCAGCAATGGCAGATTCGGAAATAATTTTAAACAAACCTATTTGACCGGTGGCTTGCACGTGCGTGCCTCCGCACAACTCGGTTGAGTCGCCAAAGCGTATAACTCTCACATTATCACCATATTTCTCACCAAAAAGAGCCATTGCACCCATTTTTTTAGCCTCCTGCATCGGAACATTTCGTTTTTCGTTCAAAGTCAAATTTTTACGAATTTCATTGTTCACAAAGTCCTCAACTGCAATGATTTGCTCATCAGTCATTTTTTCAAAATGCGAAAAGTCAAAACGCAAATAATCTTTATTAACCAACGAACCTTTTTGCTCAACATGCGTTCCTAAAATTTTGCGCAAAGCCAAGTGCATTAAGTGCGTGGCTGAGTGATTGTTAGCTGTTAAAACTCTTGCTTGCTTATTTACAACGGCAGTAAATTGGGCATCGAGTTTTGAAGGCAATTTTTTAGCAATGTGAATAATAATTCCGTGTTCGTTCTGAGTATCAATGATTTCCGTTTTTTCACCATTCACCTCTATAAAACCGCTATCGCCAACTTGTCCACCACTTTCGGCATAAAAAGGTGTAAGATTGAAAACTAAATGATATAAAATTTTATCTTTTTGTTTTACTTCTCTATAACGTGTAATTTCAACGGTTGTTTCCAATTGGTCATAGCCCACAAAACCGTCATTTTTAATGTCTTGCACAATAATCCAGTCGCCTTCTTGCGAAGCGGCGGCTTCTCTTGAACGATTTTTTTGCATTTCCATTTCAGTTTCGTACTCTTTATAATTGAGCGAAAGTTTGTTTTCGCGAAGTACTAACTCGGTCAAATCCAGTGGGAAACCAAAAGTATCGTAAAGTGTAAAAGCAATTTGTCCGCTAATTTCGGTTTTATTTTCAGCTTTGGTTTGCGCCATTACTTTTTCAAGCAATCCGAGTCCTTTCTCAATAGTCTTGAGAAAAGAATGTTCCTCTTCAAAAATTACTTTGGTAATAATCTCTTCTTGGCTAATCAATTCAGGATAAGCTTCGCCCATAACGGCGTTAAGTGTTGGCACTAAGCGATTTATGAAAGGTTCGGAAATTTCCAAAAATTGATATGTATAACGAATGGCACGGCGCAAAATTCTACGAATTACATAACCGGCTTTATTGTTTGAAGGCAATTGTCCGTCAGCTATTGAAAATGAGACAGTTCGCAAATGGTCGGCAACCACACGCATAGCAATATCGGTTTTTGGATTTTCACCGTATTTTTTTCCTGAAAGGGCGGCAATTTTTTGAATAATGTCTTGGAAAACGTCCGTATCGTAATTGGAAGTTTTTCCTTGAATAGCCATGCACAATCGTTCAAAACCCATTCCGGTATCTACGTGTTTATTAGGCAATTGAGCCAAACTTCCGTCCAATTTTCTATTGAATTGAATAAAAACCAAGTTCCAAATTTCGATAACAAGCGGATTGTCTTTATTAACCAACTGATTTCCATTTACTTTTGCTCGTTCTTCATCGCTTCGAAGGTCGATATGAATTTCGGAACAAGGTCCGCAAGGTCCGGTTTCGCCCATTTCCCAGAAATTGTCTTTTTTAGAACCGTTCAAAATTCTATCTTCGGGCAAATATTTTTTCCAAAGGTCTTTAGCCTCTTGGTCGAGTTCAAGATTCTCCTCCTTACTTCCCTCAAATACAGTGGCATACAAGCGATTTGGGTCGAGTTTAAAACGCTCAACCAAAAGCTCCCAAGCCCAATCGATGGCATCTTTTTTGAAATAATCACCAAACGACCAGTTTCCAAGCATCTCAAACATGGTATGATGATAGGTATCATGTCCAACTTCTTCTAAATCATTGTGTTTACCCGAAACACGAAGGCATTTTTGCGAGTCGGCAATGCGTGGAAATTTAATGGGCGAATTGCCTAAAAATAAATCTTTAAACTGATTCATTCCGGCATTAGTAAACATTAGAGTCGGGTCATTTTTAATAACCATTGGAGCAGAAGGCACAATTTTATGTCCTTTATTTTCAAAGAATTGCAAAAATTCTTGTCTAATTTCTTTTGAAGTCATTAATATATTATTTTATAATTTTTTTCTTAAAGAAAATATTTTTTTATCTAAATTTTAACTTGCAAATATAAAAAATAAATTCGTTAAAATAATTTTTTTTGGTGTTAAAAATTTAAGTTATCAAAAAATAAAAAAATTAAAACAAACGTTTGCGTAAATTTTATCTTTAAAATTTCACTTTTAAATTTTTAGAGAAAATGATAATGCATTTATTTTCAATATTTTAAATAAAGTTGAGGAATTTTAAAATAAAAACACCAAAGAATACAAAAAAATATCTTTTTACAATAAAATTTTAAATATCTTTGTAAAATTAAAGTTAAAAAAATATTAAATCAAATGAAAATAATATCTGTTTTTCTACTTTTTCTTTTAGTTTCGATAAAAATTTTCGGGCAAAATTTCCCTGAAAAAGGAATTCTTTTTGATGACACTGAAATTGCAAAAATTTACATCACTATAAATGCCGATTCGCTTGAAAAAATGCTCGATTATGCCAATAGAAATTCAGACCACGAATATGTAGCAAAATTTCAGTTTGTCAGTTCTCAAACCAACGAAATAGTTGATAGCATTGGTTTTAGGCTTCGCGGAAACACCTCACGCAGTTCTGCCAAAAAGTCATTTAAAGTGTCATTTAACACGTTCAAAAAAGGCAGAAAATTTTACAACTTGGAGAAGCTAAACTTAAACGGCGAACACAACGACCCAAGCATAATGCGTTCAAAATTAAGTTTCGACTTGATGCAATGGGCAAAAGTTCCGGCATCGCGGGCAAATCATGTAGAACTTTACGTAAACAACGAATACAAAGGACTTTACATGAATATTGAACACATTGACGAAGAGTTTGTAGAGTCGCGCTTTGGCAATAAAAATGGCAATTTGTATAAATGTTTGTATCCGGCAACCTTAACGTATTTGGGTGAAAGCCCTGATTTATATAAGTTTTCGAGCAACAATTTACGAACCTACGACCTTAAAACCAATTTACAAAAAGACGATTACAGCGATTTAGCCCAACTAATAAACATTTTAAACAACTCAAATCCAAACGATTATCCTGAAAAACTGGAGCCTATTTTTAATGTAAATTCATTTTTAAAATACTTGGTAATTGAAATTTTGACAAGCCATTGGGATGGATATTCTTATAACAAAAATAACTTTTACTTATATAAAAATACAACAACCGACCAATTTGAATTTATACCGTATGATTTAGATAATACTTTTGGAATTGATTGGTTCAATATCGATTGGGCATTACGAAATATTTATACTTGGCATTCGTCCGAAAATCGTCCTTTGACAAAGAAAATACTTGAAAATCAAATGTATAAAGATAGGTTTTCATTTTACATGAAAGAGTTTTTAACTCAATTTTTTAACAATACAAAGCTCGATTTACACATTGATACATTGAAAGCTAAAATAAATTCTTCGGCAGAAAGAGATTATTATCGAAGCCTCGATTATGGCTGGAATTGGTCAGATTTTAACAATTCCTATACACAAGCTCTTGGACAGCACGTAAAATACGGCTTAAAAAATTATGTGGCATTTCGGAACAGTACAGCAAATTCACAAGTAATTGTTAATGAGATATTTCCAATCATTTCAAATGTTCAAACAACTGAAATAGAAGCCCAAAAAGATTTTGAAGTTTTCGGATTGGTAGAAGATGAATTTGAACCAATTTTAGTGCAATTACACTACCAAATAGATAACGGCGAATGGCTCTCTATTGAAATGAATGACAAGGGTTTAGCAAACGATTTGATTTCAACAGACCATATCTATTCAGCTAAAATCACCTCTCCCATTTCAAATACCGGAATACTTAATTTTTACATAACAGCTACCGATAATCATCAACAAACCACACGTGAACCGGCTTTTGGAAATTTTAAAGCCATTTTAGCCGGCGAATCGGATTTAAAATTGTACATCAACGAGTTTATGGCAAGTAACAAACTGACTATCAAAGACAACACAGGCGAATATGCCGATTGGATAGAAATCTACAATGCCGACACTAAAGCTATTTGGCTGGGCGACAAATATTTAAGCGACAATATCAACAATAAAAATGAATGGCAATTGCCCAATATTTACATTAATCCGGGTGAATTTTTACTTTTTTGGGCGGATAATGAAACCGATGAAGGGCAAATGCACGCCAATTTTAAATTGGAAATTGAAGGCGACGAAATAGCTCTTTTTGACAACAAATCGTCCGGTTTTGCAGTGATTGACCATGTTTCTTTCGGTATTCAAGACCCCGATGTTTCCAAAGGGCATTCCAGCGATGGTAATGAAATTTGGCGGTATTTTGCATATCCAACACCCGGATATTCCAATTTACTTTCGAGCATAAAAAATGATAATTTATTATCAGAAATTGAAATTTACCCCAATCCAACCGTTGATTTTTTAAACATTCATTTTGAAAACAATCAAATTGATTTTGTAACAATCAGTATTTCAGACATTAGCGGAAAAGAAATTTTTGCAAAAGAAATAAAAAATAATTTTGAAAAAATAAATATAAAACACTATAATTCAGGGGTTTATTTTTTAAAAACAAGTGGTTTTGATTCAAAACATCAAAAGATTTTTGAAAAAACAAAAAAAATTATAAAAAATTAGTATTCTAAAAAATAAAATAAAAAATTAAAAAGTAATAAAAAAATAAATTAAATGAACTAAATATTTTATCAAATTATTTTAATCTATTAAGAAGAAGAAAAATAAGCACAAGCATAATAAAAGCAACAAATGCAGCCGAGTAAAAAGCTGTTTCAATGCCCGATAAAGAAAAAATAAACCCGATAAAAACAGGTCCAAGTGTTTGCCCGATTTGCAAAACCATTCCATTGATTGACATAAAAACAGCTCTTTGCTCAATTGGAGCCAAAGTAGCTAAAAGAGTCTGTAAATTAGGAATATTTAAGCCTTGCGCAATTCCAAAAAAGGCTACCGGAAGCAACATTAGATACAAATTTTGGATATTGGGCAAAAGCAAACAAACCAAAGCGTAAAGGACAAATGCAATTTTAAGCATTGTAGTTTGCTTAAAAATAGTTATCAATTTACCCAATTTCGAAGCAACAAAAGCGGTAAAAAGTGAACTCAGCGAGAGAAAAAGCCCAATTTGGAAAGATTCAATTCCAAATTTTTGATGCAAAAGGAAAGGCAAATAGCTTAAAAAAGCACCATATAAAATGATAAAAGTAGAAATGCTTATTAAAAAAAGTCCTATTACTGCCTTGTTTTTCAAGCTTTTAACTGTAGATGATAAATATTGTTTCAGGTTTTGCGATTTATTGGGCTTTGGCGAATGCAATAAAAAAATAACAGCCAACCCAACCGGAATAGCCAAAAGTGGCAATAAAAAAGGCATATTCCAAGCAATTGCAGCCAGCAAACCGCCAACAAAAGGGTAAGTTGCTGTGCCAATGCTTAATACACTTGCATTGTAGCCCATAGCTTGTGGTCGCTGTTTGCCGGAGTAGATGTCGCCAATGAGCGTAACGTTGATGGAGCTTATAGAACTGGAACCCAAGCCTTGAAAAAAACGAAAAACTAAAAGCAATTCAAAATTTGTTGTAAAAAAACAAGCAAATCCGGCTATTGCAAATAAAAATAGAGAAGGTACAAGCACTATTTTTCTGCCCAATCTATCGGCTAAAATTCCCATTACGGGAGTAAAAAAAATTCCGGGTAAAGTAAAAACACTGATTAACCAACCAACTTCATTTTCTTGTAAATCAAGACTTTGAGCTATTTTTGGAAAAGCGGGAGTTAAACTTGCTACGCCTAAAACTGCCATTAAAGTTACCGAAAAAATAACTAATAACGGAGTGTCAAAATATAGTTTTTTTTGATTCAATATTTTGTTTTTTTACTTTTTTTATAAAAATATGATTCTAAAATTTGATTCATTCTATTTTTTTTACAAATAAAAAAATCAAACAATTGAATATCAAAATTACCGATAAACTTTTTTTTACAAATTTTATTTATATTCCTTTAAAAGTTCCAAATAAGTAGTTAATTCTTGCGATTTTGTTTCAAAATCTTTCAAATAGACGGTATTTTGGTCTTGCGAACTTAAATTTTCCATGTTAATTAAATTCATTTTCATTTTTTGCAAATCCATGTGAGCCGCTTCCAATTTTAAACGAATGACTTCGCGCTGGTCTTCAAAATTACCGTATAATTTTTTATTTTGTTCTAAACTCGAAATGCTTTCCATGTATTGTTGCATCAACTCGGCATTGCCGGTTCGGTCAATTTTTCTACGCAGCTCGCGAATTTTGAAATCAATTTCTTTGGTATTTGAATTTTGCAAAAGACTTTCAATACGAGCATCGCGCGAAGCCAATTCTTTGGTTTGCTCTACATATTTATTTACTATGGGCATCAATTCTTGAGTTATGGAATTATTTTTTCCGGCATTTTTGAGTTCTTCCGAAATTTGAAAACGCAATCGCTCAATGGCTGTTAGTATTTTTCCGTGCTTACCTAAATTTAATTGAAACTGATTAATATGTTGTCCGGTGCGCGCATCAAAAGCGGAAGTTTCAATAAACTTTTCAGGTATTTGCGACAAGTAAAACAAATATTCTTTGCGAATGCTGAAAATATGAAAAATGGACGCCACCCAGCTTACAAAAAACATTACTGCCAATAAGCCATATACGTTGTACATGGGGCTTGTTTTATCTTCGGAAACATTTGAAAACATAACAGTTGCTACCAAAAT
The DNA here is from genome assembly GCA_020721325.1 of Paludibacter propionicigenes. GTDB lineage: Bacteria > Bacteroidota > Bacteroidia > Bacteroidales > JAIFNL01 > JAIFNL01. The sequence continues at coordinate 13,463 of DYNA01000010.1, read as the reverse complement.
AAGTAAATAAATACCGCCCCAAATTATCCACTTCATTTTCTTGGTTTTTGCACCGACAATAATAAAAGGCAACCAATGAAAAAACGGAAATAAAGTGATTATAAACCACCAATAATCGGAAAAACCGACTCTACGCTGCTGTATAGAAGAATTAAATTCATTCATGGCTTGTAAATATTTTAATTGTTTAGAATTTAAAAATTGCTATTTTTTTTAGCAAATTTATTAAATTCAAAAACAAAATGCTAATTTTATTAGTTAAATTATGTTAATCTTTTTCAGAAAAAAAAAGAAAAAACCCTGACAAATTTAAAACTTTTTTGTCAGGGTTCAATTTTTTTCTAATTTTTTTTAAAAATTATTTTCCACCAATTAAAATACCAACAGAAACTGTGAAAAATTTGTTTTTTAATTTATAATTTTCCGTTTCATTAATTTCTTCAAGAGATGTCATTGGTACGGCATAGCGGGCTTCTAAAAATAAACCAACCGGTCCGATATGCAAAGAAGTGCCTAAGCCTAAATTTACTCCCAACTCACTGCGATTCATGTCGCCAAAATCGTCAATTTTTGTTTTGGTTACATCGCCATCAACATCTACAATGCTTTGTCCACTAATTAGATACTGATAATAAGGTTGTCCCAAAACATAAATAGGAATTACCGGCAAATTTACTTTTACGCCAAGTCCTAAGCCCAAATAATTGTATGAAGCTCCATAAAAAGTTTTCGTTAATTCTACTTCTTCTCCACGCGAACCTTTTACATCAAAAAGCAATTCGGGTGCTAATTTTACATATTTTCCAATCACTTTTATTTCTTTCGAAATTCCGGCAGACAAACCCAATTTTGATTCGGGAGAAAAATCTACATTGCCATCGGTATATTTTACATTAGCAAAACCTACGCCACCGCGTATTCCGATTTGTGCATTGGCTGCAAAAACTGCCGTTAAAATTACGGCTAAACTTAAAATTATTTTTTTCATATCTTATTATTTTTAATATTTTTAAAAAAGTTGTTTTATTTTTTTTAAAACGAAGGTTTTATTTTAATATTGTTTTTTTGAAAAAAAATAATCTAATTTTTCATTTTTTTTTCAAAAAATAAAAAAACAAAAACGGTCAAAACCTTAAAAAGCTCTGACCGTATTTTAAACATAATTTACTGAAAATCAATTATTTAACTTCTTCAAAATCCACATCGGTAACATCGTTAGCGGTGTTGTTTTGTTGAGTATTTGCATTCGGATTGGCTTGTGCGCCACCGCCTTGAGCTTGCTGTGCATTGTACAAATCTTGCGAAGCGGCTTGGAAAACGGTATTCAGTTCGGTTGTTGCTGCATCGATTCCGGCTAAATCTTCGGCTTTGTGCGCGGCTTTTAGCTTTTCCACAGCGGCTTTGATGCCCGAAAGTTTGTCGGCAGGAATTTTGTCGCCGTATTCTTTCAATTGTTTTTCTGTATTGAAAACCAAGCTGTCAGCTCCATTGAGTTTGTCAATGCGCTCTTTAGCGGCTTTGTCTTTGGCTTCGTTTGCTTTTGCTTCGTCTTTCATGCGTTGAATATCGGAGTCGGAAAGTCCCGAAGAGGCTTCAATTCTAATGCCTTGCTCTTTTCCGGTGCCTTTGTCGCGTGCCGAAACGTTCAAAATACCGTTGGCATCAATATCGAAAGTTACTTCAATTTGAGGCACGCCGCGTGGTGCGGGTGGCAGATTGTCGAGGTGGAAGCGTCCGATGGTTTTATTGTCTTGAGCCATAGGGCGTTCGCCTTGCAAAACGTGAATTTCAACCGAAGGTTGATTATCAACGGCAGTTGTAAATACTTCGGTTTTTTTAACCGGAATGGTTGTATTGGATTCAATCAATCGAGTCATCACACGTCCCATGGTTTCAATGCCCAATGAAAGTGGAGTAACGTCGAGCAAAAGTACGTCTTTCACTTCGCCGGTAAGTACACCGCCTTGAATAGCAGCACCTACGGCTACCACTTCGTCGGGGTTTACGCCTTTTGAAGGAGTTTTACCAAAGAAATTTTCTACAATTTTTTGAATTGCGGGAATACGAGTAGAACCGCCCACCAAAATAACTTCGTCAATGTCTGATTTTGAAAGACCGGAATTTCGCATAGCCGATTCGCACGGACGCAAAGTGGCTTGTATCAAACTGTCAGCCAATTGCTCAAATTTTGCACGCGAAAGGGTACGAACCAAGTGTTTTGGAATACCGTTTACGGGCATAATGTATGGCAAATTGATTTCGGTAGAAGTGGAACTTGAAAGCTCAATTTTTGCTTTTTCGGCAGCTTCTTTTAAGCGTTGAAGTGCCATTGGGTCTCTTTTGAGGTCAATTCCTTCGTCGCTTTTAAATTCTGTGGCAAGCCAATCGATAATTACTTGGTCAAAATCGTCTCCGCCAAGGTGCGTGTCTCCATCGGTAGATTTTACTTCAAACACGCCATCGCCCAATTCGAGAATGGAAATATCGAAAGTTCCGCCGCCAAGGTCGAAAACAGCCACGTTCATATCTTTATTTTTTTTGTCCAAACCGTAAGCCAACGAAGCGGCTGTGGGTTCGTTGATAATTCGGCGAACGGTCAAACCGGCAATTTCTCCGGCTTCTTTCGTTGCTTGTCGTTGGGCATCGTTAAAATACGCCGGAACAGTTATAACTGCCTCAGTAACAGTTTGTCCAAGATAATCTTCGGCGGTTTTTTTCATTTTTTGAAGCACCATAGCCGAAATTTCTTGAGGGCTGTAAAGTCTTCCGTCAATGTTTACGCGGGGCGTGTTGTTGTCGCCTCTGTCCACTTTGTAAGGCACACGTTGAATTTCTTTTGAAACTTTGTCAAAACTTTCGCCCATAAAACGCTTGATGGAAGAAATTGTTTTTTCAGGGTTTGTAATTGCCTGACGCTTAGCGGGGTCGCCCACTTTAATTTCGCCACCGGCTACAAAAGCCACAATTGAAGGCGTAGTTCTTTTTCCTTCGGCATTTGGAATTACCACTGGGTCAGCCCCTTCCATTACCGAAACGCATGAGTTGGTTGTTCCTAAATCGATACCTATAATTTTACCCATAATGAATTTCTATTTAAAAATGATAATTTTGTTAAAAAAAACATTCTTATCGTTTGTTAATATTTTGTTTTTTCTTTTTTCAATTTTTTTAAAAAAATACTATTTTATTTGCTTATGTTTTGTCAATCATTATGCCAAGTGAAAGAAAGGCTTTTTTATAGAAATTTTGTCATTTTTTATTCAAAAAAAAAAAATTTGGTGTCAGTAAACTGACAAAAAGACATAAAATTGGGTTTTAGGATTTGGATTTTAGGATTTAGGAATTTGAAAATGGGAGAATTTGGGAATTTTGAACTGGTCTATTTATTTTGTTAAAAAAAATTTAAAACAAATCCCTCCATTTTTCTCAAAAAAAAAAAGGGAATAAGGGAGGCAGCGAGTTTTATTTTTATTACTAAGGGAATAAGGTTTTGAAAATCAACCTTATTCCCTTAGTAAAAAAGGATAATGAAGCAAAAATAAAACCTTATTCCCTTATGGAATGTTCATAAAAACATGAGGGAAAAGCAAAATTTATTTTTCGCGCAAAATAAACAGACCAATTTTGAACTTTAGAAATGAAAAAAATGAAAATTTGGAAATGGTAAAATTTAGAAATTTGAAAAAAAAAAAAAAATGAGAAAATTTGATAATTTTCAAATTTCCTCATTTTCAAATTTCCTTGTTTTAAAATTTATTTTATATTCAAATCGACAATGCAATCGGGTCTTTTTTCTTTAAAAGTTTTTATACTTTCTTTTAATTTTTGGGCATAAGTAACGTCATCAATTTTTAAATCAATTGCTTTTAAATTTTTCAAACGAGTACTTGCGTAAAGTGCATCAATATTTTTGATTTCAGTACCGGAAATATCAATGCTAATTAAAGTTTTTACATCAATAAGGGGTTTTATACCTTTAATATCGGTATTTGAAATGTCGAGGTGTTCCAAATTATCAATAACTGCAATAGAATCGACGCTAACCACTGGCGATTTGCTGCAATTTAAGTCGGTTAAGTTATCCAAATTGTGCATAAAACCCAAATTACGAATCAATTCGTTTTGCGAAATATCCAATTTTTGCAAACTCAACATGCCTTCCAAAACCGAAAGTGAATTGTCGGCAATAAACGTAAGAGCAACATTTAATTCTTTGAGCGACAAATATTTAAGCGGCTCAAGATTGGAAACGGAAGTATTGTAACAAATTAATTTTTCCAAACGGCGCATGTTTTTGAGTGGCGTAAGGTCTTCAATCATTTCGCTGTTTGAACAATCCAATTCTTTTAGGTTTGGAACATTTTTTAAACCACTTAAATCGGCAACTCCTGTGTTTGAAATGTCCAAAATTTCGAGGTCTTTTAACTGCGAAAGCGGTTTCAAATCTCTAATATCTTTATTACCTGAGCAGTCCAAAACTTTAAGATTTACAATGGTTTCGAGCTTACCGTCAGACATTTCCACACCGGCTGCTCGCTGACTTTCTTTCATAAATTTGCTTTCAAAATAATCTTTCCATTCAGCCGGAAGTCCATTCCACCAATCGCGATTGGTTTGAGAAAATGCAGAATTTCCACCTAAAATTAAAAGGCTTACTGCTAAAAAAACGAGTTTTGTAATTGTCTTCATACGATAAATTTTAATTAAATTTTTTTACAAAATTGCATATTAATATTGAATTATTCAAAAAGTTTTTATGGTTTAACATTTGAAAATTAGAGTTTCACTTATCTAAATAATTATATATTAACATTTTAATTCAAATAAAAAATTGAAATGGTTTGACTTATTTTAATAAAAAATTAATATTCATTTACACGAACTTTGGGATTCATTAATTTATATTGTTCTATATTTTCAAGGCTCAATAAGTGAGTTTGGCAATTCAAAATTCGTAATTTTGGCATATCGTAAATTGGATACAACGAATTTACATTGGTTAATGAACAGTTAATAAACTCTAAATTAGAGAGTTCCGCTATGGGCGAAAGGTCAAAAACTTCTGTATTATAAAAATCGATTTCACGAATTTTCTTTAAATTTTTAAGGGCGTCCAAACTACTCACAAATGTGTATCGAAACCATAAAACTTCCAAATTTGAAAGTTCTTTAAGCGCATCGAGCGAATTAATTCGCGTGTCGGAAATGTTGAGTGTTTTTAATTTTGTTAGTTTTTTCAAGGGTTCGATTGAAAAAATTTCTTGATTGCCTTGAATATCTAACTTATTGATTGAAAATATTTTATGCAAATCTTCAAAATTTGGTTTTTCGGATAAATTAATTTTTGTTGCAAAAATATGCTTCCAACGCGGTGAAAGACTTTGCCACCAATCTTCGGGTGTTTGCGATTTAATATTTTCCGGAATTTGAGTAACAACTTGCGGAAAACGTTGCGCTACTCTTGGTGCAGAGAGTTTTTCTAATTCCGAAATGAGGTATTTAGCTTCCACATTGTATTTTCCGTTGGGGTATTTTTCCAAATATTCTTTTACCGTATGCAGCGAATTGTAATTAGCTGCACTCAACCAAGTTTCTTCTTCGTCATTTTCTTCTAAAAAAGCGTACAAAAGATTGTAATTTTTCAAATTATCTAACAAATCGGTAAAACTGTAAATAATTTGGGCTTTCAAAACCGAAGCATTGTGAGCATCTATCAAACCCATACGAACTTTTTTATTCAAATCGTGCAATTTACCGGAAAGTACAATAATCTGATTTTTAACATCTTTCACATCTTCTTCGGCATTTGGAGCTTTAATTAAAATAGAAGAGAGCTTTTCTCTAAAGTTCTCAAAAGCCTCTTCCATATTGTCCGAAGAAATAAGTTTTTCAAGTTTTTTTAAATAATCAAGCATTTGTCTTTGCTTTAAATTTAGAATTATTTTGCCAAAAATACGGAAAAACTTTTTAAATATCAAAAATATTTCTACACTTTTTTTATTTTTTTTTTTACAAATTTTAATTTTAAAAAAAATGAATTATAAAATATTGATTTTCAATTAAATAAAAATTTCTACAAATCGAGTGTAATTAAAATATCACCGGATTGAGCAAAAGAAATTCCATAATTGTCAAATCCTTTGTTTTTATCAAAAATCATGGTAGAAACCTCTTTTCCTTCTTTAGTAAATCGACTAACTACAATGTGTTTTTCGGAGGCTTCTTTGGGAATATTAGCCGTTTTTATCCATTGAAATTTTCCGTTTTCGTCATATTTTGCCAAAAATACTTTCAAATTATTATTTTCCAACTGGATTTGTTTTTGGTCAAATTGAGCGTTTTTACCAATTTTTCCGGCTACATAAGTGCTTCCATCGGGGCTTGTTTTTACAAATTTACTTTCAAAATCTTCATCGCCCGAAAAAGCTTGCACCCAAATAGGCTTTTTATTTTTATCAAATTTTGCAACAAAAGCATTCAATTGGTCGTTTTGAGCAGTAATTATTTTTTCCGAAAAGGTAAGAGTAGCATCATAAGTTCCTACTACAAAGGAATTTCCATTGCTATCGGTTTCCACTTTTACTTTTTGAGCATTACCTCCGGCTTTTGTAATAACGGTCATCAATTCTTGTGAAAAATTTTCGCTCGAATGCACCGAATTAAGCGGAATTACTTTTGCCTCCACGCTCACAAACTGTGGCATACACATACCAACGGGTGCGTTTACAAAAGTGGGGTCGCAAATAATATATTTGTCGCCGTTGTAAAATAAATGGTCGCCATTTCGGTTTTCCGAAAAACAAACCGCCGTAGCTACGTGTCCGGGATATTCAAGTCCAACTACCTTTAAATTAAGCAGTTCGTATATTAAAGTAGCAAAAAATATAGAACGGTCTTCGCAATCGGAAAAGGGATAAAAAACCGTTTCTTCGGCAAAGAAAAATTTTTCATATCCAAATTGTTGAGGGTCAGTTTTGTAATCGAAAGAAGTTTGAGCAAATTTGAGTAAAAAACTCACTGCCGAAAATTCGTCCATGCTTTCAATGTGAGGTTTTAAATTATCAACCAACGAGTTAATAAAATCGCTTGAGCTGCTGGCATTAAAATACAAAGGCAAATCGAGCTGCGGAATGGTATTGTAAAAATCTATGTTCGATACATTATATTTTAAATTTATATCGTATTTTCCATTCAAATAGCTCAAATTCAAGCTTCTGGACTTTATTTCAGTGCCTAAAACAGGCGATTGTGTGATTAAAAAATTTAATTTATTTCGAGCATCAGGATAATTTCCGTCGTAAGAGCGCAAAGCTTTTATATTTTCATTGTCCAAAATAAAAAAATTGGTATTATCAAATGAAAAATAATTTTTTCCAAAAATCATAAATTCGGTGGCAACCATAACATAAACATTATTAGCATTATAACCGATTTTAGTATTGTAGCGCGATTTATTTAGTAAAAACCATTTCATCAATTTTGCGTGATTTTTAGAGGAAGTAATTTTTTCAGAAACTTGTGTAATCAGTTGATAATAAGCCCAATCATTAAGTTTTTGTTGCAACTTAAATTCCATCAAATCGTTAATTAAATCGTAGTGATTGCAATTGGAGGCACTTTCCCAAAAATCGGCAATGACATCGGGCGTAATTTCCCCATTTTTAAAGGTTTTTGAAAGTTCAGCATCAAAGCTAAAAGATTGCTCTAAACCAAAAAAATCGACCGATAAAGTACCTTTTTTCTTTCCACCTTTCTCTTCTTTTTGTATGGGTGGCAAAGCACTGCCCAAAGCGAAAGGAATTACTTCAACAGTCTGACAAACAGCTATTTCGTCTTGTCCATCAATTTTTACATCTTTTATTTTGGCTACCGGTTTTTTGTCGGGTTTGTTTCCCAATTTTGGTTTTTCGGGTTCATTTCCTTCGTAATCGTTCCATGCTTTACGCAAAAAATCGGCAAATTCTTTATCATTTTTTTCTACAAAATCATTAAAAATTTGCTTGTTTTTTTTGTCAAAATCAGAGAAATCTTTTTCAACTTGATTTTTAAATTCATTAAATTCATCTTCTTGCGAAAATGTTTTTTTTACAAAAAAAAGTAAAAAAATAATAAAAAAAAGGGTAAAAAATTTTGTTTTCATAATTTTTTTTTTAAATAAGTTTTCAAACATTGTCTATAAGTCAAATTATTAAATTACTTGAAATATTTTTATATCAAATGTTGAGATAAAATTAATATTCTACTAAAATCCGGTCTGTTTTTTTTCCACGAATAGTTGGGTGTTGGTCGCGGTCTAAATAACCGGCTTGCACGGGAACATATTTTTCGAGATAAGCAAACAGGGTTTTCACATCAAGTGGCTTTCCCTTAGAAGCCTCACCTTTAAGAGCTTTGAGCAAATAATAAGTAAAAAGACCATGAAATTTATCCGGATATGAACTGCTAAATTCATCGTCGGAAGAAGCCGAAATGGCAATCAAATTATCGGCAAAAGTAGCTGATTCTTTGGGTTTTACAACAATTCCACGCACGCCGGCAAGCAGCACTTCGTTGTTTCGAGTTGTACCCGAAAAACAAGCATCGAGAAATACGGTAACATTTTTTGCCTTAAAATTTGAAAGCGAAGCGTACAATTTATCGAGGCTATAGCCTGTATTGGCGTAATTTGGGTCTATGTCGTGAGGAATTAAATACGCCACTTTTTCTTTGGAATCGGGCGCACCGTGCCCTGCATAATAAACAATAATGTCGGTTTCTCCATTTACAATTCGGCGCGAAAGCCAACCATTATCCGAGAAAACTTTTTCAAATTCGCCTGAAGTTGCGTTTTCATTTATGCGGAAAAATATATTTTTTTCGGGTATTCCCAAAACTTTTTGAGCATAAAGATAAAAAGTGCGGGCATCGTTGGCAGCAAAATCAACATTTGGTGCATATTTATACTTTTCTACACCCAAAATAACGCAAAGCGTGTTTGAACCATCGGTTCGGGTTTCGGGTATATCTTGCTCAACATCAGTGGGTTCAATAATTCCTTCTATGCGTTTTACAACGACATCGTTATCGGTGTCAATTTTTTTAATGTCCACATCAACTATATTTTCGGTGCGTTCGCCCAATTTCAAATTTAGCGGAATTTGCTCACTATTAGGCGAATGGCTGCTTGTAACTTTTACAAAAATAGGAATATCTTTTACGGTATATCTGCGGCTTGTGTAAAAATAAAACGCTATTTCTTTGTAATCGCCGCTTGCAATGGTCCCGATTTCAATAATTTTTCCGTTATCAGGAAAAGTGATGTTCTTGTCGGTGGTTTCCAAAATCAACTCAACTTGAGTATTTTCCGAATTTCCTTGACCGAAATTTTGCAAGTAAGCCGTAACTTCAATCGATTCGCCGGCTTCAATAATCGAGTTGCCATTTCCATAAGCATCGCCGCGCTGATATTCATCGGTTTTATCGTTGATAGCCACTTGTTTAATCGCTAAATCGGGCTTGCTGTATTCCGAAGTATAGAAATTAATCACCGACGGGTCGGCATCGTTTCCATAAAATTCAGAAACATCAATTCTAATATTTCTTTCCAAGTTCTTAACCATGTAATTGGCTGAAATAGGGATAGTTACGTTTCTAAACGATTGCGAACTGAGTTCTGCAATGATTTCAACTTTGCCAAGCGTTAAATTCTCAGCAGAAGACAAAGGAGTTGCGTTTATATTGATTCCAAAGGCTTTACCACGTCCGCGATTTACTAATTTAAACGAAATTTGAGCCTCTTCATTTCCATCGAGCGAACCATTTTTTGAAGGGTCAATCAATTCCAAATTTTCAATAACCAAATCGGGCGGATACGATTGAACTTCAAAGCTTTTCGCAGTTTCATCTGATTTTACAACCAACCATGAAGCTCTAATTTTCATGTTTTTATTAACAAAAAAACCGATATTTTTTCCCATAAAAGGCATGGCATCAAGGTTAGTAACTCGCCGTCCGTTGATAGAAAAAAACATCTGATTTCCATTTTTCTCAATTCGCAGAATATTTTGCGCATTATTTCGATTAATAGCCGAAGATTCTGTCCAATCTACAATGTTTTCATAACGTCCATTAACGGTTTTTCCAATTTGAAAATAACCATTTGCAGTAATTAAAAAAACATACAAATTACCTGAATTTTTTCCGCCCCAAGTTAAACCGTAACCATAATTATTTACACCAAAAACTTTTGTAACTTTTGTATCAATAACAAAATTAGAAGCTGGGTCTAAATCAACCGGAACAGTGCTTGACCATGCACCGTCATTTCGTTTGTGTTCTAAAATAAAAATTCCGGTATTTACGGTAGTTCTTGCCGAAGGCGAATCATATAATTTCCATTTATTCAGATTGTCATCAAAATCTTCTTTGAAAATCGTATTGTATTCTTGCGAAAAAGACGCCAAAAAAAGCAAATTCGATACAACGAGTAATAGTAATTTTTTCATATTTTTCCAAAAAATATTTAATATTTCATTTTTTTATTAAAATAACGAAGTATTGTAAAAATAATTGTATCAATTGAATATTGTGTTTTCTTAAAAAAACATTTTTTGTAAAAACAATAGGAAGAAAAAATCTAAAAATCAAATGTTTATATTTTTTTGATTTTATTTTTTTAGAAAAAAATTTTGGTAGAAAAAAAGAAAAGAAAATTCAGATTTTTTAAAATTATAAAAAAAAATATTGCATTAATATTTTTTTGCAAAGTAACTAAAAAAAAAGTAAAAAACAACGGTTTATTTTTTTACATTTTAATATTTTTAAGTAAAAAAGAAAAAAAAGAAAAAATATTTTTTCCAAAATTAAAAAATAAAAAAGTTCGATTCTATAAAAAGAAAATACCGAACTTTTTTTATTTTAATTACAGTTTATTTTTGTAAAATCAATTTTTGAACAAATATTTTTCCATCTTTATCTATGGCTTTTACAAAATAAGTTCCTGAATTTAATTCTGAAATATTAAGCTCCTGTTCTTGCAAAAAATTGCATTTTTCAAATACTTTTTGCAAAGTAATGGTAAAAATTTCAACTTTTTCTATTCTATTTTTCAATTTCAGATACACAAAATCTTTTGCCGGATTGGGAAAAATAGCCAATTCCGATTCAATTTCAAAAATAGAATTTGTATTGGCTACATGATAGCCCAAACGCTGAGAAGTTTCTGTGGAAGCGTTATTTACATCGGCTATACTCACTTCAATCCATTCGCCACTGCCATCGAAAACGCTAAAATTGATGTTTCCGGTAGTTACAGAAGTTTTCCGGTAAAAACTTTTGTCTAAACCCCAAGTTCCTTCGGCATTGATGCAATCAACGCGGTCTTCCCAAGTGTTTCCGGCAAGCATCAAAGCAATGGGGTCATTGCCGTTTACAAAAGTGGCTTCGGTGCTTGCAACGGCAATGCTTACGGCATAAGCGGGCAAAGCAGCCGCAGGATTTTTGTAAACCAAAGTTTGTTTTGGCAAAATACTTCCAGACAATTGATTTCCCGATTTATAAACTCCGGTTGGCTGATAAGTATCGCCCCAACGTCCTAAGTAATAAGTACTTAAATCTATGGTTTTGTCGCCCATATTGGTTATTTCAATGTACTTATTGTTGCTTTCGCCTTCATAATATTGCGAAATAATTAGGTTATTTACGTTGTTTGGGTCAGAAACTACAATTTCAAATTCTTGTTTAACGGTTTTCTTTTTTTCCGTGTCGTCAGTAATTGAAAGCACAACGGAGGCTTTTCCTACATCAGACATAGAAGGAGTGCCACTTAAAGTAGCCGGTAATGTATTGTTATTCAGGCTTAACCAACTTGGAGCTTGAGTAATGGAAACATAAAAAGTAGCTCCTGCATCGCCCGCAGCCGTGATGGGATATGAATAAAGTTCACCGGCATTTATTTTTGTAAGCGGCGTAGAAGTAAAATGAATAGGATTTCCGTCAAATACTTCAATTTCAAAGTTTTGAAACAAATCGGTCGTTCCATCGGTTAATTTAATCGAAACCGTATGTTTTCCAATATCGGAAAAAGCAGGCTGACCTGAAAGTTTTGCGGTAGCTTTTCCTGTTTCGGAAGTTCCGGAAGTAAAAGTGAGCCAAGCGGGAATGGTTTCTCCAGAAATAATCAGGCTTTTATCCGAACCGGCAGCGGAAATATTGTAAGTGTAAACCTCTCTATCCGAAGTATTTAGTTCAGGTATTGAAGCAAACCAAAAACCGGAACAATTATTATTCCAAATGCACTCAACCCATTCGGGGTGGTCAATGAAAGGATTCCGATTGTGCTGATAACCAAATATAACATTGTTCCTATTCATTTCCATTGCATCAACCGGGTCTTGTGCGTGCCAAAGCAAAAGGTCAGAAAGCAAAGCATGAATCGGTTCATTGGTGTATTTATCTGCAAAATAGTCAATTACCTCCAAATCGGGTTCGCCATTTTCACCTTCGTAGCGCGTAGCCATGTAAAAAATAATTCGTGCTACGTCGCCTTTAAATTCGGCTTTTGGTGTCCAAATCCATTGGCTTTCGCTGTAATAATTTCCGGTAGCAAAACCATTGTCAATATACTCTTTTTCAGCAGTTTGAGCAAACCATCGATTGTTTCGAGCCGTATTAACATCGCCATCGGCAGGGCGAAGATTGTGGGCATCAGTGCCGGCGCCCGGTGTTTCTATGCTCAATTCACCGCGCGATTTTGCCCAAACATGCTCTCTGTCCCAGCCGTTTCCACTGTTATACTCTTGTGCTGCATTTATCGAACGCCCACAATAAAAAAGTATCACATTTTCCGAATTATTAGGGTCGCGGTCGGAGGCTTTCAAAATATCCCAAACATCAGTAGAACTTGATGTATAAGGATAAGCCGTATGCCCTTTAATAATATTATAAATAGCTGATTTTAAGCCATCTCCACCTAAATTTTCTGTACCATCATAATATCCTTCCGGAATTTGAGAAAATAATGTTAATGTACAAAAAGTAAAAAAAAGAAGTAATAAATTTTTCATAAGCTTTTTTTTTTCCAAAAAAAATTTGGAAAATGAATAAAACATCATTATATATATGTGTGAATAAAAAACTTAAATCATTCGTTATCAATTCAATTTTGTATATACTTTAAACGGTTATAATGTGAGCTTTTATTTTTACGTAAGTGCTTTGTAATTAAAACTTTGCTAAAGTTTTGAACTTTGGCAAAGTTACCGTTTGCAGTATAATTCTGAAAATAATTTATAAAAAAACAGTTTATTTTATAAATAACTATATTTCAAATAATTAATAAAATTATAACGAACCACTAAAAGCTTTTCTTAAAAAAACAAATTTTAAGTTAAAAAACATTAAATTTTAACGACAATTAATGAAATAACGTTTTAAGTAGCTAATTAAAAATATTCGACACTTTTTTATTACGTTCTTTGAAATTA